>NZ_JBHUOX010000011.1:0-200968 GCF_042686245.1 Pontibacter toksunensis
CGTCTTCCAGCACTTTTATTTCCTCAGCAGACGCACCGATGTAAAAGCCCAGCAGCGCTACTTTAGTGTAGAAGGCTGCCTCCAGCTGCTCCAGGGCATAGGCATAGTTGAGGATGCCGATGTCCCCGCTGCCCAGGTTCACCTTATTAGGAGAGTTCGGGTTCTTTGGCGGAATGTATTCCTCCAGCATTTCGCAGCCGGAGAGCAAAATAGCGGAAGTGGCCAGTGCGGCCCCGCTGTATTGTAAAAAGGACCTGCGGGACTTGCTCAGCCCCTCGTCCGGCCCGTGGGCTTTCCCTTTAAACTCGGTAAACTTTAACATACTTATCGATATTAAATTAAAAAATTACTACTTTAAAAATTTTTTCATCCAGTTATTAACTAAGCTATTTAAAAACTTAAATTCTTTTAATATTCTAATAAAATCAATAATAATATTTTAATATAAGGCACATACCACTCTATCTGCTGCTTGTCGTATATATAAATTAGACAAGCAGCAATCTCGTTACAACCACAATAGCACAACTCCTGATTATTTGTTTTGTTATATTAAAAGTACTTACGTAGAACTACTTACGCTTGTGCAGCTGAATATTTAAATGTAGCATCATAATACAGGGTGTAAGCATCGAAACAATGAGTGAGTACTCATTATTACTTAGAGAATAAGAAATCCAGATACCTAAGCCAGCAAAAAAAACAGGTTTTTAACACATTAAAAACGAAGGGAAGTTCAGCTCTGGGAGAGCTTAAGAAGAGCATCTGCTTCGTGTCGCCTTCAGGAGTTTAAAAGTCTTTGATTTACTTCGGTACCGACGCAATCGGAGCGCGCCAGATTATGTCTGTGTATCTTCTATCAATTCCACTTTTACATATCAATTCCACTTTTACAGCAACACCAACTCTACTAGTTAAACCCTTCTGCCTCATTCGTAGCTTGTGTTAGCTGCGTGCATCTTAAATACAGCCAGGCAAATCATATCACTTGGTAAGCTCTTTGCACAATTGCTTTGTAGCTTAATAGGGTAACAAAAAGATAACCACCGCTTTCCCGATTTTAACAGGATCTTATGAGTAAAGCATCAGAATAGATGTATATTTGTGTTACCATCCCATCTTATGATTATATATAAAAACGGATTAATAACCCTTGACTATACTCCTGCCACAGATGTATTGAGTGTAGAGCTACCTGATGCCGTCACTTTTGGGGTGCCTGAACTGGAACGTTCTTTAGAAGTTGTAGCTGAGAATGTACAAGGCTATGACATAAAAAACCTGCTGCTGGATAGTAGCCAGGTGGAAGTTGGAGGAATAGATGACGCTTCCTATAAAATATTAGTGACGAAGTTCATTTCTGACTTAACGAAGGCACGGTTACAAAAACTGGCTCGCCTTAACACTGCTGTCCATTCTTATGAAGAACGGGTAGTGTCAGTCGCCAGCGAGGCAACACAAAAACATAACTCCCCCTTCGAAATCAGGACGTTTAACAGCAAAGCGAATGCACTTAACTGGCTCCTGGGGCAGTAAAAGCAAGCTGTTTGGTCTTCATACACGTTAATTGTAGTATCATCTGACGTAGCCTCGTTCTTTTTCTTGCCTGAAGTTACTCTAGCTAACTCATCCCCTGTTCTACATATCAATTTTATTTATTCCTTTGCGCCACAGGCATCTTTTTAGAATCTTATAACAGGTATAAGCTTACTATCCCTCTTTGCCTCTGGCTTATGAAATATGACAGGTAAGAGGCACTCAATGCAAAGAATATACTGCCTTGATACCCATCTAAATATTTAAATTTTTATAACAATAGTACCATATTTAAATAATCTACGTATCTTAGTTAATATGTATTCGCTTTTATGTGGCTTGTGGAATGGGAAGTTCTATATCCTTAAGGAACACCTATGTGTTACCTGAAAACATGTTCGAATTAAAGAAAGTCTACCTCCATCTCTGGATAGACCTTCATGTGAAACTGATGTATACGGAATGGTTACGGGAGCCTGCTGCGGAAGAATACAGGGAAGGGTGTGAACTGTTTGTTATGCTGGTAAGGGAGCATGGTGTGGAATGTTGGATAGCGGAGTCAAGAAAACTGGTGGGGATGCCCATACACGTGCAAAGCCCGGTCCTGCTACAGTTAGCCCCCTCCCTGGTGGGAAGCTCTCTAAAGAAACTGGCACGTATTATAGATACAGATTTGCAGAGTATAGCCATGTTTGAGGATATTTCCAACGGGCTCAAGGAAAGTCATCAATCAACTATCGAACTCGAACAATTCATTTCCTTCGAAGACGCCGCAGACTGGATAGGAATGATTCGCGGATAAGCCCCGGAAGTTGAATTGACAGCCCCCCTGTTCCAGCAGCGCCTGGAAAAAGAAGCTCATACCTGCGCTCAGTTTACTTCTCTGAAATTGATAACAAGTAAAAGTTGCCCACTAAAATAACCTTTAGACAGCTTGAGAATAAAAACGATACCCGGTTTTCATTAGAGGCAACTTTAGGCATTGTCAGAGCAACACAGCACAGGCGTTTATTTCTTTATGACCGGGATAATCGTTACCTGAGATGAATTGATCTGGCATAAAACAATCAGCACTTACACTTGAGCAAATCACCCCCAAGGCAAGTGCTGACTGATCTCTAATCTGGTCTCTGCCGCTAACTCCTTATGCAGGGTTAGCACTGATGTACCGACTCATCTCCTCCCCAATCCGCATCAGGTCAGTTGTTTCCTCTTCCGTAAAATCATAGGGTACAGGTTTGGCTATTCCCAGGGTGCCATACAAATCCCCGTTAAGCAGCATTGGTATGGCAATAGAGCCTTCTACCTTAGTTTCCTTTGCCGCAGGCCGGGCCACCCCTGAATCGTCTGTCTGCAGGTTGCACATTTCCACGGGCTCTTTCCGTTCTGCAGCAATGCCGGCCATACCTTTGCCTATTGGTATGGAGTTCATTTTTGGAAGTAAAAAAGGCGGTATGCCCTCGTGCGCCTTCAGTTCCAGTTGCCCGGTGCCTTGGTTCAGTATGTGTATGGTTCCGGTGGTGCAGTCAAAGGCATCGATAATCTCGATCAGGAGCTGCTGCCAGTCAACAGCAGCGTCTCTGTTCTGAAGAGTAGTGAGGATGGTGGAGTTTTTAGAAAGCATGGCGTTTTATTAGGTTATAGATTCAGTTAAACTCTCAAGGAGTGAAAACCAGAAACAGACTTCCCGTTGCTGGTTTTCTATAATATCAGGTACGGTAAAATGTTATGGGCCGGATAAAAAGCGGTCCTTAAGAGAGCTTGTGTAAACGAAAAATCGGTTTGCGAGCTTATGCTTTGCTGGAATTAAAAAGGTGTAGAACCGGGGCAGGAATCTACGCCAACTTTTCCACAGATTGTAGAATATTTCCACACTTTGTAGCATATCCAACACAGTTAGAAAGTTACACCATACATCATTAAATCCCTGCTTACTCTTCCTAATCGACTAAAAAGTAAACAGTTAATTTTTCGAATATAGTTTTGGCACGATTCTGACAAGTAAGGAGTATGTACGCACCATAAAACTATGAAAAAAACTCCTTTTTTAGCAGCATCCATCGCCTTATCCGGATTCGCTTTCCTTGATGCCGATGCTCAGTCTTCTTACCAGCAAACAACAGTGCCACAGCAGGAAGAAAAAAAGGAGAAAGTAACTCAAGACCAGCTCCCGGAGCCTGTTAAAAGTGCTCTGAAAAGTGATACTTATAAAAATTGGTCAGTAGGAGACATAAATAAAGTTGTTCGTGCTGAAGGCACGTCAGTTTATGAGGTGACCATGACCAATGCACAAGGCCATACCGGCGTTGTTTTAATGAATGAAAAAGGCGGAGACGCCTCTAAAGATTAGTGAACGAATAGGTAATCCTATTGTTTAAAAGCCTCCGCTTTGCGGGGGCTTTTTTTTGTTCTCACCGCTTTGCCAGGCAACGGATTCCTATTTTTGTTTCGCTGCTCCGCGTCCTTCTTGCCTAATAGATTAGGCATTCAGCTTTATCTTTTCCCGGGCAGGCAAACGAGAAAATCAAACCTTTCATGTTTGTCTGGGAATACATGATGCGGATTAACCTCCGGAGCAGGCACACGTTATGAAACAAGAGCTATTCCCACCTAACACTTTTTTGAACAGCAGACAGTTTACGTGAAGCACTTTTTAGAAAAAGCTCGGCAAATACTGAAAGACACCAAGAACAACTTCAGGGGAGACGAGCCTGTTGTGCACAGTGCTGCCATCGCATTCTTCACAATTTTCTCCCTGCCTGCCATTTTAATCGTTCTCACATTTATTGGTTCCGTTTTTTTCAGAGAAGCAGCAGTAAGGAAAGAACTGATAAAAGAAGTAGAAGATATGATTAGTGTGAAGGCGGGCAACCAGGCCAGCACTGTTCTTGAAAACATGCTGGATACTCCTGCCGGCTTCTGGGGAATTCTGATAGGTATTATAGTGGTGTTGCAGAGTGCATCTGTTATTTTTTTTATGATGCAGAAGGGGCTGAACGCTATCTGGAAAGTAAGGGTAAAACCTGGAGTAAATTTTTTCAGGCTCCTACTGCACAGGCTTATTCCTTTGGTTATGATAATAGGCTTGGGCTTGCTGCTAGCCATTAGCCTGTTACTCGACACAATTATTGCTATGTACAGCGAAGATCTGCAGAATGTGTTTGAAGCTTATTTCACGCCGGCTGTTCGCACTGTAAACACCATCTTTTACCTTTCGGTGGTTCTGATCTTTTTTACAGCGGTTCACAAAGTTTTACCCGATGTCAGGGTCGGCTGGAAAGATGCACTGGCAGGCGGAGTAATAACGTCTGTGCTTTTTCTGATAGGCAAGCAAATCATCAACTTTGTTTTAAGCAATGTACAACTGATTGGCGTTTATGCAGCCGCAGGTTCGCTGGTTGTTTTGTTGCTGTGGGTTTTCTATTCTTCCATAATTTTACTTTTAGGCGCAGAAGTAACTAAATCGTACGCCAAAAACCATGGCAGGGAAATTATTCCAAAGGCAATCGCCATAAAGTATAAAAAAATAAGCGGAGAGGAAAAATAAGCAGGCCACAAGAAACCCAGACTTGCAACTAACCTCCTGATTAACCATTCCTTGTATCCAGAACAAAAAGCTTGTACAGGTGACGGCTCCCTGCTTCTGCTTCACCCAATAATCCGTTTCTCTTAACAGATTGCTGCAGTTGCTAGTCTGGGTGGCACATATACTCTTTTTCAAAACAATAAGGTAATTGCACGTACACTACTCACAACGCACTCACTTAATCAGACGCGTTACATAGTGCTAAAATTTTCCTAACTCAAAACCAACCATGAGCAAGCAAGAAAACATCAAGACACAAGAACAATTTGGCGAAGCGATTAACAGCGGCAACCTCGACAAATTTAAAGATTTAATGGCGCCAAATGTACTTGATCACGACCCTGCACCTGACCAGGGCCCGGGACCAGAGGGATTTATCATTTTCTTCAAGACTTTCCGCACTGCATTCCCTGATTTAAAGGTAGAGGTAGACCAGATGGTAGCAGACGAAGACAATGTGTCTATTGCCTATACTGTTACAGGTACTCACAAAGGGGACTTTATGGGAGTACCGGCCACAAACAAAGCAATCAGTGCCCGTGGCGTGCAGATTGCCCGGTTTGAGAATGGCAAAATAGTAGAGCGCTGGGGCAGTTCTAATGAACTCGGCATCCTGAAGCAGATTGGCGCCAGCGTGAAGGCCTGATAATTTAGATTAAAATATCAGTTATAGTTGGGCTTCTCCTAAAGAGAAGCCCAACTCTTTTCTACTGACACCTGACTTTTGTGCTGGTAAAAAGAGGCCGGTATAGGAGTTAGCCTCCATTGCAGAAAAAAGTAGATTGGCCATGCCCATTCTTCTTTCACCATCAATGCTTGTTCCTCTCCTTTCTGCTACATCTGCCACTATAGAGTCTTCATCTGTCGCTGTCAACTCCTGCAGCCTGCTCACCCCTGGCAGGCAGAATCCTTTGGGTTGTGGGCTTTTTCCTTTAATTTTGAAGATTGGTGGCTATGGTAAAGGCATATTTACCAGAATAGCTCAGCCCTGGAAAAGCTGCGCCACTTTTTATTAGAGAATGTATGATGACTAACGCAAAAGCCCAACCGGGCTTAAAGGAGAATGCCGGACAGTTCTGGCTGCTGATGTTGATAACCGGTTTTATTGGGGCAATGGTGGGGCTGGAGCGTGCCGTAATACCTAAATTCGCCGAAACCGTATTTGGACTGAATGGCCATACTGCTATACTTTCTTTTATTGTCGCATTTGGCCTTTCTAAGTCTGTAGCCAACTTACTGATGGGGCAACTCTCCCTGCGTTTCACGCGCAAGCAGTTGCTGCTGGCCGGCTGGCTCTTTGCGTTGCCTGTTCCCTGGCTCCTGCTCTACGCCAACAGCTGGTGGTGGGTGCTGCTGGCTAACCTGCTGCTGGGCATCAACCAAGGCCTTGCCTGGACCTCCAGCATTGTGATGACTCTGGACATAGTCGGCAATAAGAATCGTGGCCTGGCTATGGGCATCAATGAGTTTTGCGGGTACCTGGCGGTAGGGCTTGCCTCCTTTCTGGCCGGCTACATTGCCTCCACAACCGGCGATGTGACATACGCCTTCCTGCCGGGTGTTGCCTTTTCCATTGCAGGTGTGCTGCTTGTATTCTTTGTAGTGCACGACACGCACGCACATGTGCAGGCAGAGGCCGCAAAAAGCACTGTGCGCTTATTGCCAAGCGTTTGGAAAGACACTACCTGGCGCCACACTAACCTCGGCCCCGTCACGCTGAACGGCTTTGTAACAAAAATAAATGATGGGGTGCTGTGGGGGCTGTTGCCACTGGTACTTGGCACGAAGGGCTACTCACTGGTGGAAATAGGGTTTCTGGCTGGTATATACCCTGCTGTCTGGGGCATCGGACAGCTTTTCACAGGCAGGCTGGGTGACTCCTGCTCCAGAAAGCAATTGCTATGTGTGGGTATGATGGTGCAGGGAGTAGCCATAGCCACGCTCTACTTCATGAACTCCTACACCATCATGTTGTTTGCACTTGCAGCAGTGGGTGCCGGAACAGCTATGGTCTACCCTACTTTCCTGACCCTGGTAGCAGATAACACACATCCCAGCCAACGTTCGCAAAGCTTGGGCATATTCCGGTTCTGGCGCGATTTCGGGTATGTGGGAGGTGCCGTAGCAGCAGGTTTGTTCAGCGACCTGTTCGGGGCGGAAGTTGTGCTGCTGGGCGCTGGCATACTCACTGTCGGCACCGGTTTGTTTTCAGAACTACGCATGCAGCAACAACCAAGTATGTTTGTTCTGCAGCCTGCTGTTCAGGAAAGCAGAGAAGTCTCACCTAAGGAAAGATAAAAGACAAAGCGCTATAAAATTGTACCTGCAGCAGCATCGTGCAAACGTATGTTTATATACATAATGCTGTTAAATGCAATTACCTGAGGGAAGAGTGACGCTGTTTTTTTATGAGTTCGGAGCTGTGCCTGTGCTTTGTGTTGTGCAGCAGCCACCTGGCTTTGGCACCTTTATTGTTTAAATTTTTATTAATAAGTGAGGAATGAGCCGGTTTTCGATACAGATTTCTTTGCAGCCTTTTCTCTTCTTTCTCCGTTATAAAAGAGGTACTCATTCGTCTAAACCTATTTTTAACCCAATCCTAAAAACTCCGATTATGGTACTAATTAAGAAAGGGACTATTGCCGCTGCGTTTGTAGCAGTATCTATGTCTTTTGGTCATGCTGCTTTCGCGCAGCAGGCAACAGCTCCTAAAACAGAACAGCAGACGGCCTCAAAATTCTCTGAAGCTGATTTAAAAAAGTTTGTAGAGGCCAATACAAGCGTTACAGAAATACAGAAAGCAAGCCGAGACTCGTTGGTTGCCGCTATCGAGGATGAAAACCTGACAGTGGACCGGTTCAACGAACTGGCAAAGGCGCACCAGGCACAAAAGCTGGAAGAGGTAGCTGAAAACAAGGAAGAGATTTCAGCCTTTAGTAATGCAGCGCAGCGCGTTGTAAAAATGCAGCCTGAAACAAAGGAAAAAATACAGGCAGCCATAGAGGAAGAAGGCATAACGGTAGAGCAGTATGAAAAAATTATGGCTGCCTATGAGAAAGACCCTGCTGTGCAGGCTCAAATACAGGCAGTGGTGAACAAAGAATAAAAAACCAACTTTGGTCTTCTAATAAAAAAGGAGAAGCACCGGTTTAGCTGAACCGGTGCTTCTCCTTTTTTATTTCTACACAAGTAACAGATTGTACCTGGTGGTCAGGCGCATCAGACTACATGGTGCGCTCAAACCCGGGCGCATCATTCCCGTTTGCTAACTAAACCGTTTCGCTTACAGCACCTTTACCAGCGGATGGCTCAAATAATGTAGAACCAACCAGAATCAATAAGACATGCAGCCTCTGAAATCGCAGAAAAAAGACCAGCCAAAGCAGCTATGGTGGAAGACTGGGATCATCTATGAACTATACATCCGCTCCTTTCAGGATAGTAACGGCGATGGAGTTGGAGACCTGAAAGGCATTATAAGCAAATTAGACTACCTGAAGGACTTAGGCATCGACTGTATCTGGGTGACGCCCTTCTATAAATCGCCTATGAAAGACTTTGGGTATGATGTGGCTGACTTTACCAGTGTTGATCCGCTTTTTGGCTCCATGGAGGATTTTGACAAGCTGCTGAAAGAAACGCATGCGCGGGGCATGAAACTGATAGTGGACCAGGTGCCCAACCATACCTCAGATCAGCATGCCTGGTTTAAAGAGGCACGTTCGTCGCGCGACAACCCGAAGCGGGACTGGTTTATCTGGAAAGACGCCGGTGAAGACGGGAAAGAGCCAAACAACTGGCTGGCCATGTTCGGGGGCAGCGCCTGGGAGTGGGACAAAGAAACAGAGCAGTACTACTACCACGCCTTCCTAAAAGAGCAGCCCGACCTGAACTGGCGGAACCCGGAAGTACACCAGGCCGTGCTGGAAGAAATGCGGTTCTGGCTGGAGAAAGGGGTAGATGGGTTTCGGGTAGATGTGATGTGGCACCTGATAAAGGACGAGTACCTCCGCGATAACCCAGACAACCCGGATTACAAAGAGAAAGAACCGACTTATAACCGATTACAGCCTGTTTATTCTACCGATCAGCCGGAGGTGCATGATGTGGTAGAACTGATGCGCGACCTCACAGACGAATATAATGAGCGGGTACTGATCGGAGAAATATACCTGCCCACACACCAGTTAGTCACCTACTACGGCCACGACAACCAGGGGGCCCAGTTACCCTTCAACTTCCTGCTGCTAACCATGGACTGGGACTCTAAAAAGTTTGCCATTGCCATAGACAAGTATGAAGGAGCACTGCCAAACGAGGGCTGGCCAAACTGGGTGCTCGGCAACCACGACCAGTCGCGGCTGGCCACCCGCATAGGACCTGCACAGGCTCGCGTGGCTGCCATGATGCTGCTTACCCTGCGCGGCACTCCCACCCTTTATTATGGCGATGAAATAGGTATGGAGGACGTGAACATACCTAAAGACGAAATACAGGATCCGCAGGGGCTCATGATGCCGGATAAAGACCTCAGCCGTGACCCTTATCGCACACCCGTGCAGTGGGACGACAGTAACAACGCCGGCTTCACTACCGGTGATCCATGGTTAAGGCTATCAGACAATTACAAGAAGCTAAACATAAAAGCGCAGCAAGACGACCCGGAATCGATGCTCTCGCTGTATAAAAAACTAATTGCCCTTCGGAAAAAAGAACCTGCCCTGCATTCAGGGCTTTACAGGCCAGTATACTCTGATCAGCAACTGCTATCCTATATCCGGGAAGGGGAAGGAAAGCGCTTTCTCATCATCCTGAATCTGAGTGACAGGGATTGCCGGTTCTCTTCGGAGCGCTTCAATTTCAAAGGCACCGTCTTACTCGCACTTCATGCTGAATCCGAAGGGCAGAAAATGAATAAGTCCATTGATATAAAAGGAAATGGTGGCCTTATCATAGAACTGGAGTTATAGAACAGAAAATGGCGCAGGAACAGCATCTGCTTGGGATAGCGCCTTAATACCATTGTCCGCACAAGCTAAACATGCGTATGTTTTCACAGAGGCTTTGTTTATGATAGCCTTTACTTATTTTTACTTTTTACAACTAAAAAACAACTATGGAATATAGAAGATTTGGCCGCACGGGCTGGAACGTAAGCGAGATTGGGTATGGCATGTGGGGTATGGCAGGATGGACGAATTCGGACGACGATCAGTCAGACCGCTCCCTAGACATAGCCGTGGAAGGCGGCTGCAACTTTTTTGACACTGCCTGGGGCTACGGCGCCGGCAAGAGCGAAGAAATCCTGGGCCGCCTGCTGAAGCGCAACCCGGACCAGCGGCTGTACGTGGCCACCAAAATCCCGCCTAAAAACTTCAAATGGCCCTCTAAGCCAGACTATAAACTGGAGGATTGCTTTCCGGCGGACCACATTATAGAATACACAGAGAAGAGCCTGAAAAACCTCGGCGTAGAAACCATAGATCTGCAGCAGTTCCACGTGTGGGAAGATGCCTGGGCTGACAACGAAGAATGGCAGCGGGCCGTGGAGAAGCTGAAAGCAGACGGAAAGATCCAGCATATGGGCGTGAGCGTGAACCGCTGGGAGCCTGAGAACGTGCTGAATACCCTCCGCACCGGCCATATTAGCAGCGTACAGGTTATCTACAACATTTTTGACCAGGCACCGGAAGACACGCTGTTCCCGCTTTGCAAAGAGCTGGATGTAGCCACCATTGCCCGTGTTCCTTTTGATGAAGGTACACTGACCGGAACGTTTACAAGAGAAACCACTTTCCCTAAAGATGACTGGCGCAGCACTTACTTTGTGCCGGAGAACCTGAACTCCAGCGTAGAGCATGCTGACCGCCTGAAGCCACTCGTACCGCAGGGGATGACAATGCCTGAAATGGCTTTGCGATTCATCCTGAGCAACCCGGATGTAAGCACCACCATTCCTGGGATGCGCAAGGCCCCACACGTAAAATCAAATCTCAGCGCCAGCGACGGAAAAGGCTTGCCAAATGACCTGCTGGATGAACTGAAGCAGCACCGTTGGGACCGTGAGCCAACAGCGTGGTCGCAGTAGTAAGCGTAGCGGCTGGCATACCAGCCGCTATAGCTCTTACAGGCAAAATTTAACTGCGCCTTTATACTGAACATAATTAATGCATCGGAAAGGCCACTGATAAAAATCAGGGGCCTTTCCGATGCTCTGTATCTCATGAAAGGTCATTTACATTTTTTCTCAGGACAATCACACTGCTTGCTGATATAATGCTAAACAAGTACAGAATCTCCGCTCTGCCGTGTGCTTGCAAACTGGCTGTTGGTTAAAGACAAAGCAAGAACGGCTTCATCGGAGTACTACCATCAGAAGCTCAACCCAAGCTTTAATCCGCCTACAACACGCACACCGGAATAGCCGATGTCGTAGGCATTTACAGCATACCTGATAGCGCCATAGTCGGAGGAAATGGTGCTGTTCGTATACCCAAACCCGATGTACAGATCCACCAGCATCGGGTCCATAAGGAAGGGCCGTTGTACTCCCATCGTAGCGGTTCCTTCCCAGCGATTGATCTTCTCGCTAAAATGCTTTTCTCTGTATTTGTAAACCTCCAGACCAAAATCATCCTTTTGCTGCAGCCAACCATGTCTTACAAACCCTACATCAAAATAGTGGTAGTTTACGCCATATGCAAAGTATACCCCATCGTGAGGAGTCTCAGAGGAATAAACGCGGTGAAGTACTTCTGCTCCATACCCCTTTACCTCGCCCTCCTGCTCATCACCGCGCTGTGTAAAAGCACCGAGAATGCGTGTTGAACCTGCGTAAAAGCGAGGCGAGAAAACTATACTACGGCGGCTGCCTGCATCAAGGCTCTTCTCCACATCCACGTGTATGCCCTTAAAGAGTAAGTGCTGGGGACTGAACCTGACACTGAGCCTGCCTAACTGAATGGCATCTGTTTGCGCAGAAGCAGACTGGAAAAGAAGCACACCAATGCAACACAAAAAACAAGGGAGGTATTTTGTAACATTTAAGAGTATGAAAGCGAAACGAAATACTGTAACAAATTTGGGAGCGCACTACAATGCTCCATAATAACATTGCAGGCGATTATAGCATCACAAAACATAAGAAGAGCCGAAGACCTGATAACAGGGTCTGCTTTGCCTATGATTCAGGTGTCACATCAATTTTGCTGAGCAACTCTATGGAATTATCATTGTAAGTATACTGGTAAAAACCATCGCTGCCGATCACGAGCAGGCGCCCATTATCCGGAATAACATCATAGGCATTAATCTTGAAATGCTGGTTCAGTTGTATATCCGTCACATCAATTGCATCATATACCTTCAATCCATCGTCGCATACAAAAAGCAAATTTCTGTCTATGCCGAGCCCATTCGGATTGGTCATGTTGTATGCCTTCACCAGGAAAGGATTCTGCACGTC
Organism: Pontibacter toksunensis; assembly: GCF_042686245.1. Classification (NCBI taxonomy): domain Bacteria; kingdom Pseudomonadati; phylum Bacteroidota; class Cytophagia; order Cytophagales; family Hymenobacteraceae; genus Pontibacter; species Pontibacter toksunensis. The sequence continues at coordinate 12,588 of NZ_JBHUOX010000011.1, forward strand.
CTTTATGTCTACAATGTCCAGTTGGTTTACGGCTGCATTCGTGCAGGTTCTGCCGGTTCTGAGGGTAACATAGGCGTAGCGGCCATCGGTCACAACAGGGTCGCAGGAGGTAACGTGCTCGTACAGCGACAGCATTTGCGGAGACGCCGGATTCTGGATGCTCATTATGTACATCCCTCTCTGGGTGCCAATGAACAGCATGTCCCGGAAGGAGATATTAATGCCTTGAAATCTGGAATACTAAAAAGAATCTACTTAAATTATAAACTCAAGAGGAACAACTTCTATACGCGAGCATGAAATGAAAAGCACTACACAGAGCACCCTTTTTCTATTTTTTGTTTTTTTCACTGTACTTGCCTTCCCCGGATTCTCTCAGCAGAAACAGCTAGGCGAATTTGAAGGCAATACTGATGTTGGCAGAGTACTAAAACCTGGCGCCTCAACCTATAACCCGAAGACCCAGCAGTACGAGGTATCTGGCTCAGGTTACAACATCTGGTTTGACAGAGACGAGTTCCATTACCTTTGGAAGCGGATGACCGGAGACTTCATACTTTACACCCGCGCCAAATTTGTGGGTGAAGGCGTGGACCCGCACCGAAAAGTGGGTTGGATGGTGCGCGCCAACCTGGATGAAAATTCGCCTCATGTGAATGCGGTGGTGCACGGCGACGGACTTACTGCGCTGCAGTACCGCGAGGCTAAAGGCGACAGCACCAAAGAAATCCGCTCTGACCTGACTGGCGCAGATGTGATTCAGTTGGAGAGAAAAGGCAATACCTATACCATGCGCGTCGCTGAATTCGGGCAGCCGTTTGTGACGGAGGAGGTGCGCAACATAAATTTAGGCGATGCTGTGTATGTCGGGTTGTTTGTGGGCTCACATAACAAAGATGTGCTGGAGCGGGGCATTTTCCAGGATGTGCGCATCACGGTGCCGGCCCCTGACGACCTGGTACCCTACCGGCAGTACCTGGGCAGTAACCTGGAGATACTGGACGTGAGCACCGGCGACCGCGAGATTATCTATACTTCACCCAAATCGTTACAAGCCCCGAACTGGACCCCGGACGGAAAAACCCTCATCTACAATTCCGATGGCCTCATCTATACTTTTGACCTCGCCACCCGACAGCCGAAACAGCTGAACACCGGTAAGGTTACGAACAACAACAACGACCACGTACTGTCTTTCGATGGCAAGATGCTGGGCCTGAGCAGTGGTGTGGAGGAATTGGGCGGCTCTATCATCTATACTGTTCCGGTAACAGGAGGAACGCCAAAGCAGATTACGCCGAGAGGCCCCTCCTACCTGCACGGCTGGTCGCCGGATGGCAGAACGCTTACCTATACAGCAGAGCGTAACGGGGAATGGGATATTTACACTATACCCTCAAAAGGCGGCAAGGAAAAGCAAATGACAACCGCCAAAGGGCTGGATGACGGATCCGAATACACACCTGATGGTAAGTATATCTACTTCAACTCAAACCGCAACGGCCCCATGCAAATATGGCGCATGAAAGCAGACGGAAGCGAGCAGGAAGCGGTTACGAATGGCGAGTTCCATGACTGGTTCCCACATATTTCACCGGACGGTAAGTCAATTGTTTTCCTCTCGTTTCTGAAAGAGGAAGTGGAGCCCGGCGATCATCCCTTTTACAAACACGTGTACATCCGTATGATGCCGGTAAGTGGTGGTGAGCCCAAAGTGATTGCTTATGTGTATGGTGGCCAGGGCAGTATCAACACCCCCTCCTGGTCTCCGGACAGCAAGAAAGTGGCCTTCATCAGCAACTCAGATTTAATTAAAGCACCAGCTAAATAGGTGGGGCTATTCGTGTAAATTACACAGCTGCATTCACCTGTTGAGTGAACAGGCAAGATCAACTATAAAACATTTTCAGAAGTGTATCTAAACATAAATTCCATGAACACAAGACGCGATTTTCTTAAAAGCTCAGGTGCTTTGGCACTGGGGGCGCTCCTTTTACCCAATTTAGCGGCTACAGCCAAAGGACCAGCCAAGATGAATAACGTGGGCATACAGCTTTATTCAGTTCGCAAGGAAATGCTGGCTGATGCAGTGGGCACGCTAAAGCAACTGGCAAAAATCGGCTACAAAGAGCTTGAGTCTGCCCGCAGTGAGAAAGGGCTATACTATGGACTGGAGCCAAAGGAAATAAAGAAGATAACAGAAGACCTGGGCATGACCCTGCGTAGCGGCCACGTAGGCATTGACAAGGACTGGGATAAAACGGTAGCCGCCGCCGCTGAGACCGGACAGGATTACCTCATCTGCTCCTCCCTCCCATCTAGGGGGCAAACCGTATCGAACTATAAGCATGTTGCAGACATTTTCTCTAAAGCCGCCGAGGACTGCAAAAAAGCTGGCATGATGTTCGGCTACCATAACCACGAGTATGAGTTTGAAAAAGAAAACGGGCAGGTACTGTACGATGTACTGCTGGATGAAACAGACCCGGAAATGGTGAAGATGGAATTAGATCTGGGCTGGGTAATCTTAACCGGTAACGATCCGGTGACCTATTTCGAAAAGTACCCGGGTCGTTTCCCGCTCTGGCACCTGAAGGACATGGATAAAGTTAAAAGGCACAGCACCGAGTTTGGAAAAGGCGCCATTAACATAAAGCGTATGATGCAGAATGCAGATAAATCTGCGATGAAGTACTTCTTTGTGGAGCAGGAAGAGTACGCTGGCACTGCCATGGATAGTATGAAGCATAACTATAATTTCCTGCAGAAAATGAGCATGTAGAAAATAACTCTTTTTCCTGTAAGAGAGTCTGAGAACAAAAAGCCCCTAACCTTCATCTAAGGTTAGGGGCTTTTTGTTTTATTTAAAATTCCAGTTTGGCAAGCAGATTAAATATCTGAATAGGAAGTTGGATGCAGCAGGTGAATATCGGCATGCGACACGGTATTGGCGTATTGCGGATCAGAACTCATTTTTTTCCACTCCGGATCCTCTCCGAAAGCCTTCCAATGCTTGTCCCTCTCTTCCATGTTCTCAAAAGAAGTCATGTATATCAGGTTCGGCATTTTACTACCAGCTAACACTTTACCGTAGAAAACAGCATTAAAGCCCAGCCTGTCAAAAAGCTTGATCTCGCCGTTGTTGAACATAGCTACCTTGTTCTGGTACAGTTTTTCCGTAGCTGCTTCGTAGCTGCGCAGTTCGTATATCTTGTCCTGTGGTGCAGACTTCAGCTTTGGAGTGTTTACACCACGCATACCGGTAAAACCCTCCATCAGAATAGTCTCGAAGCGATTGTACATCGGGTTGTTGTGCGGCGCATCTATATAGTCTTTCGCGGCGGCGGTGTATTGTTTGTCTTTCGCCAGCGTCTCATCCAGTTTATAAAACTGGTCCGGAGAGGCAAGTGGGATAAACACATAAACGAGTTGCTCTGTGGGTGCAGGAGTGTTGCTCTTATCGGTTTCAGCAGGCTTAAATACACCTACCTTGCTGATGCCCGCACGATGCAGGGCCGGGAGGTAAGCATTTTGCAGGTATTTATCGAGCCGTTCTTCCTGGCTCTTGTCTTTCAGGTGGAAAATCTTTAACTGATGAATAGTAGGTTTAGATGTCTGGCTGAAGGCAGGCAGTGCATTAACCACCCACAGCACCAGCAAACAGAGAGCAAAGAGATTCAGTTTTTTATCTTTCATGTTGAAGTAATTGATATTTATTTAATCAGTACGTTACTAAAGCTCTAATCTAAAACATAATCAGGAATTATCTAAAATTAAGTCTACAAGGTTAAACTGGCGGCAATTAAACCAATACAAAAAGTATGAATCAGTGCTGGAGGTAAGACCGCTGTTTAAAAAGGGATGACGTAATGGCCAGGCTGAGCAGACCGGCAGAAATTGAAACCACGATAAAATTTATCAGGTAGGAAAGATGATGTCCAAATACATACCTCAGGATACCGATAGCACAGCCTACTAAAGTAAAAGAGATCCAGTAACGCAGCTTTTCACTTGTCCTGACTTTTTGGCTTTTTACCGGCAGCACTGGCAACAGGTAATAGGCGTACAGTACTACCAGTAAGCCTAATACAGAATTGGATAGTTGCAGGAAGGCAAAAATCTTCATTCTAAACTCCCCAACCGACAGGTACGCTTTAAGAAACGGAAGCCACCTTACTACCCTGCCATCCATGTGCGTAAAGGCGTCCCATGCTATATGTGATAACGTGCCGATTATGATAGACAGGATAATGACCAGATAGTGGTTGCGAAAGTGGCTGACCCAATCAAAACCCCTGAACCGGATTAAGCGCTTCTGAAAGTATGCAGGCAGGTGATCAATCAACACATCCCGGACAACGATGTGAAACAGGAAAGCGAGAACCAGTGAGAGCGGAAGGTTAAAGTAGAAAATGCTTCTCCAGGTATGGCTGAAGGAATCATGAGCACTCATGCGGATGAACTTCTCGAAGTCCGGCGCCATGCTGCCAATGATCAACCCGGTCATAGACCTCCATCTATCAGGAAAATACTTAAAGGGCAGAACAACTGCAGGATGTGAAAATGTAAAAGGCATTTTTAATTGGATGGAAATTGGGCCTTGGCAGGATGGAAGTGCTTAGTTTGTTAATCCTAACTCTGTTAGGAAAATAAAATTGTGCTCTAAATCACTCAGGAACCTCCACATAGACTAAATTCTTTTACTTATGCTGCCTCTACCATGTCCTAAAACCATTCGCTTTGCCTGGGAAAAACCAACCCTTGCTTCCCATAGTTGCCTCTAATGGTTGGTTGTATGGCCAAAGCCTATCAAGTAGTGCCCACTTATACAGGGAGGAGCAGCAGTATTATGTTCTTTTATCCGTCTAATTCTTTAAAACCAACATATCTTTGCTCTATGGTTACCGATGACAAATTGCATCATCTGATACAGTGGTCAATCATTTAACTGCTAAGAATATTATAATAATTATAGCTACAGCATGGTACTCACAAAAGTTTGCAAAGGTTTCGACGCGCTTACCTCGTATGAAATGTATGAGATGCTTCGGCTTAGAAGCGAAGTGTTTGTGGTGGAGCAAAACTGTGTGTTCCTGGATCAGGATAATAAAGACCAGAAATGCCATCACATGTTGCTCTATAATAACAACCAGACACTGGTGGCTTACGCCAGGTTGGTACCACCGGGTGTGTCTTACGCTAACGAAATGTCCATTGGCAGAATCGTGACAAGTTCAGAGGTGAGAGGAACCGGCGTTGGGAAACAATTGATGAAAATTGCTATTGCAGCGTGCTTTGATTTGTTTGGAACAGGTTCTATAAAGATAGGTGCCCAGCTCTATGCAAAGGAATTCTACAGTGCGTTTGGCTTTGCGCAAAGCGGCGAGGTGTATGACGAAGATGGCATCGATCACATAGAAATGACCAGGCCGTAAAAATGCACCTCTTTTAAATCTGAATAAAGAAAACACTATGGAAAACGCGCAAGCTGACCCAAACATTCTGCTCGAACTTGTGAGGCAAAAGATGCCTTTTGGAAAATATAAAGACACCCTGCTCTGCGACCTCCCTGTGCACTACCTCGAATGGTTTTACAAAGAAGGCTTTCCTCCCGGTAAACTGGGCATGCAACTGGCAACTCTCTTTGAAATCAAGACGAATGGATTAAACTATCTTCTGGAGCCACTGAAGCGGCAGGCAAAAAGAAGACAATAAAAAAAGGAGCAGGCATGTAGACTACGGCTGGTTCATGTAAGTAGGAGCAGGATATGGTATAATAGCAAAAGCCCTTAAGCTCCTTCCATAAATAAGCCTATTTTATGCGTTGGCACGGAGTGAATGAGTTTCCAGTCTTTGGGTTGAGCGCCTGGGGGTAGGAGCCCTTTATTTGGATATTTTTAGGTGCCGCGGGAGCGGCAGCGCCCTAGAGAGCACCGACAGACAAAATGGAACATTACTGTGCTGGCACTGGATGAACTGCCACTACGGCAGCTTAGACAGAAAAAGTTCTCATTCCTGTGGAACACTCTTTATGTGAATTGGTATAAATCATCCTGCATTTTGAAAAAGACAAGGTATAAAAACCAGCAAAGCCAGCAGATAATTCCGCTGACTTTGCTGGTTGTAAAGAATTTCCGGGATCATAAATTAGCTTCTACAGGTTCATTCTCTTCATCTCTTTTACAGCATAATCTACTGCACGGGCAGTAAAGGCCATATAGGTAAGTGAAGGATTCTGTGTGGAAGTGGACGTCATGCTGGCGCCGTCTGTTACGAATACGTTCGTGCACTCGTGGAGTTGGTTCCATTTGTTCAGCAGAGATGTCTTGGGGTCTTTTCCCATTCTCACGCCACCCATCTCATGTATATCCAATCCAGGGGTTCTGTCAGAGTCCATTGCCTGGATGTTAGTGAAGCCGGCATGCGTGAACATCTCCGTCATCTGCTCCAGGTAATCCTTTGTCATCTTCTCGTCATTCTCATCATAGGCCACAGATATTCTGAGCTGCGGCATGTCGTACGGGTCCTTTTTTGATTTGTCGAGGGCAACGTAGTTACTTTCTTTCGGGATAGTTTCGCCCATCATGTGCGAACCAACAGACCACCCTCCCAAGGAAGGGTTCAGCAGACTGTTCTTCAGGCTCTCACCCAAACCGTCCTGGTTCGTGACATTGTTACGCCTGGCATTGAAGCCAGCCGCATAGCCTCTCAGGAAATTCGTCTCCTGCTTGTGCACATTTCTGAAGCGCGGAATATACGGGCTGTTTGGTCTGCGTCCATCCGTGGTAGTATCCAGGTGGCCGTCGTATTCAGCAGACACTCTTGCTTTGTAGTTATGGAAGGCGATATACTTACCCATCAGTCCGTTGTCGTTGCCGAGACCGTTCGGAAAGCGCCTGGAGGTAGAGTTCAGCAGGATGAGGTTCGTGTTCAGCGCAGCGGCATTTACAAAAATGATTTTGGCATAAAACTCCATCACCTCTTTTGTGTTGGCATCAATTACCCGCACGCCGGTTGCCCTGCCTTTTTCATCGTCGTAAATAATCGAATGCACTACTGAGTCGGGGCGAAGCGTCAGGTTGCCTGTTCTGGCAGCCCATGGTATGGTAGAGGCATTGCTGCTGAAGTAGCCGCCAAACGGGCAGCCTCGCTCGCAGATGGTGCGGTGCTGGCACTGCGCCCTTCCCTGCTCCAGGTGAATGGGCTGTGGCTTTGTGATGTGCGCCGCGCGTCCCATAATCACCTGGCGGTCCTTGTACTTCTGGGCTACCTGCTTCTGAAAAAAGGATTCTACGCAGTTCATTTCATGCGGCGGAAGGAACTCACCGTCCGGCAAGTGGGGGATGCCATCTTTGTTACCGGAAATACCGGCAAACTTCTCCACATAGCTGTACCATGGTGCGATGTCTGCATAACGGATAGGCCAATCCACAGCAAAGCCGTCGCGGGCCGGGCCCTCAAAGTCGAAGTCGCTCCAGCGCTGCGTCTGTCTCGCCCACAGCAGCGACTTCCCTCCTACCTGGTAACCGCGAATCCAGTCGAACGGCTTTTCCTGCACGTATGGGTGTTCCGCATCTTTCACAAAAAAGTGCTCAGTGCCTTCGTAGAAAGCATAGCACTTACTCACAATCGGGTTCTGGTTCTTTACCTCGAGCGGTAGCTGCCCCCGGTGCTCAAACTCCCATGGGTTTTTAGTGGTGGTAGGGTAATCTTTTATATGCTTCACATCCTTGCCCCGTTCCAGCACCAGGGTTTTAAGGCCATGCCCTGTCAGCTCTTTTGCTGCCCAGCCACCGCTGATTCCTGACCCGATTACGATGGCATCAAAGGTCATGTCTTTTACTGCGTCTATTGCTAAATTTGCCATTTTGTCTTAAGAGAGGATTTTTTGTTCAACAGGAACACAGCCATAGTAATGACCGGGTACTGCCTGGTAGTCAGTCAGGTTCATCATCACGTACTCAGAGTTCATGTAGCCCCTTACAGTTAGTTCTTTCACTAGTTTATAAAATTCATTCTCACTCGCCTCATCAGACTGTTGCATGCCTTGCAGCAGTCCGATGCGCTGGTCAGTGGTACATGCTTCGAAGGCTTTCCCGTGCTTTTTCTTTGACTTTACTTTAAGGGCTTCTAGTCCTTTCACAAGATTTAACTGCGCTTCCTTCTCATAGCAATCAGCCACCATTTTCTGGACGAAGAGGTGCACATTCAGGTCCTTGGCGCCGGGAGTGTCGGTGGCAGGGATGATAGTATCCACCACATGTGCTAAAAGCCCTTCCTGGTCTGATGAGAGGTAAGGCTGCAATTCCTGTGCCGCCGCTTCTTTGCTGCTCAGATCGCACCCTGGCAGTAGCACCAGGCCCGTAACAGCCAGGGCCATATTCCTAATTACTACTCGTCTGTTCATGCGGGTTAAAAATTTGTATACTATTTGTATTTTAAATTTTAAAAGGGCAGCTATAGTATAGGCCCCGGAATTTTAGAAGCTGCACATGGCTGTCTTGGCGAAAGCACCAATCAGGCAATAGAACTTTCAACCGGAGTATGGCCAAAAAAGGCCATAATTCAATAATACTCAGTTGCTAATATTGATATGATGGCACGAAAAGCACCTTTCATCAGAAGCACTCTGTCACGTATTCATGAAGGACTACACCATCCTGAAAAGTTCCTTTTGCATTTGGAGACATATTACTAAATTTTTAGAATGCTGCCAAACATGATATGGGGTACACAGGCAGCGGCATCCAGCAGAGAGGTATAACAGAAGGCGACAGAACAGTAGGTTAGAGCTGCACCCTTTATTTGCTATAGTACAAGGATTTGAGTGGAACGCATTTTGTACTTGCAAGGGCAGTTAATCCAGGCAAGGCAGGATTATCTAAAAGAATGAGCAAGTCAATCTGCATTATCTGCAGCCAGTAGGTCCACCTGCAAGAGCTAAATAAGAAACACTTTGAAAATTTTCTAATAAAAGTGAATGAGCCAGATCACCAAAGCACATGATTCTTTGTTAGGTTATATAATATAGTTGAATAATGTTCATCTGGAGAGTTTCAGGCATAATTCTTTACTATTTCTATAACACAGGATATTGACTTATATCAATATTAATATTACCCGGCCAAAATATTTTCCTAAAAAAACCGTAGTATTTAATATATACATTATGTAATATTGTAACATATCTATACAAACCTTCAGATTACAAGAATTATCAGGTAAATCATCAGGAAATATTACTACTAGAAATTGCTGTAAAAATAGCGACTGGACAGCTATTGCCCTTTAAGAAAGGAAATTAAGATACAAAGCAGCAGTATATACGAAAAAGCAAAAAGCATCATGTTTTTGCACAGGAATACTATTGCCTAAAAAGCACGGACTTTTTTCACAACCTAACAGAGTGTCTTCACCCTTAACCCGACAATACATTATGAAAACTTTTTACATTTCTAATCCATCCCTCTTACGGGCAAAATCTGCCACGGTTGCACTCCAAAGGATTTGCTGCAGAATTCAGAAAGGAACAATACTTTTGGTGTTGGGCATGCTGCTGCTTAGCTTGAATGGGTTTGGACAAACGATCCACTCTATAAAAAGTGGGGACTGGAATGATCAATCGACTTGGGTTGTTCCCTCTAATGGCAACAGCAGCACCGCCGCAAATCGAATTCCTAATGCAAATGATATTGTTACAATCAAGCAAGGCCACACGGTTACTGTTAACACTCAAGAGAGTACATGCCATACACTTACCATAGAAGCAGGTAAAACAGGCAATAGCCCTACTGGTGGCCGAATTTATGTAGGAAGTACTGGAGCAGGAAAACTAACTTTGATTGACTTAAAATTTGAGATTGCGAACGGAACTCCTAAACAGAGAGCCGCTTTGCAGTTAGGTGCAAGCGGTCATTTAGCTGTTTCAGGTGCAATATCCAAAATCAGCAGTGTTGGTCAAAATCAAGATGTTACCTCCCTTGACCATTCAAAAATTTTATATAATATTAGCTCCACTAGTACTATTGAATATAATGGTACAAACCAATCCATATTTAATTTCTATGCAATAGCAGGTAATACTGATACTGAATCCGAAGCCTCAAACAGGTACGGTAATCTGATTTTGAGTAAACCTGCTAATTCTACCGGACCAGTCACTAAGACTCCTACGACAAAAGTTGATGGTACAACGGGACTTGCCATCAGGGGTGATTTAACAGTAAGCTCTGGAGTTACTTTTGATGCACTAGCGTTGAATCATACTATTTTGAAAAACCTTTTGAATGCTGGAACTATAGAAGCAAGAACAAGCACCATCAATATCAGTGAAAACTTTACGAATAATATCAGCACTGTAACTGGCATATTCAACAAAGGTACAGGCTCTGTAAACTACAATGGAGCAAATCAAAATGCTGCTGGGGTAGCCTATCATAATTTACAATTTTCAGGTTCGGGCACCAAAACTGCTACAGGCGGTCTTTCTGTGGCAAGTAACTTAGATATTATACCAGGAATTACTTTCAATGCAGGTAGTGGTACACATACAATTGCTGCCAATCTAACTAACACAGGCACTATCAATGCGGGTACCAGTACTATAAAGGTAGGAGGCTTATTCTCGAACCCAACTGGTGCTACCTTCAACAAAGATACTGGCACTATAGAATATAACGGAAATGCTCAAAGCATAACACCTCTTTACTATTATAACCTTGTACTAACTCGTTCTTCAGGAACGACTGATGCTATTAAAACTGCTGGTGGTGCTATCTTTGTTTCTAATCAATTCACATTGAACACAGGGGCAAGCTTTGCCCACAACGGCAGTACATTTTTTTATGATGGCCTCGTAAATCAAAACATCACTCCAGTTACATACAATAATTTAACGCTAGCCGGCTCAGGAACTAAGTCTGCAATAGCAGCTCTTACGCTAGCGGGAAGCCTGCAAACTGTTCCTGGTGTAACATTTGGGGCAACCGGCAACTATACTCACACAATAGCACTCGATGTATTGAATAACGGAACCATAAATTCTGCTGCCATAACCTCTGCAAACACATTGAAGGTAGGTAGAGATGTAACTAACAATGGCTTTTTTTATGCAAAAGATGTTGAGCATACCGTTTCGCGTAATTGGACAAATGATGGCACCTTTGAAGCTGGCTCATCCACAATATTGCTTAATGGAACTAGCAAAACTATAACCTCTACAGGAACAGGAGCCTTCAATAACTTAACTGTTTCAAACGGCACATCATCCATGACAACAGATTTAACTGTTAATGGAGCATTGAGAGTAGAAAACACCATATTGGAAACAGGTGCCAAAACCATGATATTAGGCCCCTCCGCTAACTTGCTATCTGCAGAAACAGCAACAGCGCATATCAGAGGAAATTTACAAACGACAAGAAATCTTGCAGAAGGCGGTACTGAATTGTTTGGAAGAATAGGCATGAGAATAACAAATAGTTCTTCTTCTATAAATAATTTTACCGTAAAACGAGTGACAGGAACAGCTTTTGAAAATAGTAGTGTACAACGCCACTATAATGTAACTTCTCCGAATGCTCAGGCAACAGATAAGTTTACAGCCTCCGTGGAGTTGGCATTTCCTGACTTCAATTTAACGGAACCAGTTGAAACAGCCTATGAAGTTTACAGAAAGAACCTGAACAGTACTTATGAACTCTTGCCAAAAACTGAAACAGCAGATTCTTATTACAATTATAAACTTGCTGATGCAGAGAGGAAATATGGAGTGTATACTTTGGTTAACCGTAATACTCCCCTTCCTGTTGAGCTTACCTGGTTTAAGGCACAGCGCCAGGCACAGGGCGTGCTGCTGACCTGGGAAACAGCTTCCGAGAAAGAAAACAAAGGCTTTGAGGTGCAGACTTCTACAGATGGGAAAAACTTCAGCAAAATTGCCTTTGTTGAGAGCAAAGTAGTAAATTCTTCTGTGACGCAGCGTTACAGCTACACAGATAAATCTGCCACTTCTGTGGGCATACGTTATTATCGATTGGCACAGGTAGACTTAGATGGGACCACGACTTTTTCTAATCTCAAAGCAGTTGACATGCTTACTAAAGTTGTAGCCGCAGCAGCTTACCCTAACCCGTTCGCAGAAGGTCAGGAAGTATCAGTTCGTTTGCCTCAAGGAGGTGAAAAACGACTTATTAATGTAGTACTAATCAATATGTTAGGCCAGGTTGTAGATGCGCAGCAGGTACAAATGCAGGATGGTGAGACTGAATTATCAGTAAGTACGGCTAAAGCAAATGCAAAAGCTGTCTACCTGCTCAACGTCATTGACAATGGAACTATGCATACTTTCAAACTGATAAAGAAATAACCTAAACAAACGCATACAACCAGGCAAGAGGGCAGCACGAAAGTGTTGCCCTCTTGCTTTAAATAGAGAAGTATAAGCCAATTGCTGTAAAGCTTATTAAAGGTACTATTCCTCAAAACTCCCGTATCTTAAAAAGTTGGCAACAGGTATGTTAACTGATGGAGACAAGAGACAAGTACTATAGTGTAAATGGCATCCGGCTGCATGTTGTGGAGGCTGGTGATCCGGAGGGTGAGGTTCTACTTTTCCTGCACGGTTTCCCGGAGTTCTGGTACGGCTGGCGCAAGCAAATTCCTTTTTTCGTGGCCAAGGGTTATCGCGTCGTAGTGCCTGATCAACGGGGGTACAACCTCAGCAGTAAGCCCCCGGACGTAAAAGCATACACCCTCTCCCATCTAACGGCCGACATCGCTGCCCTGATACAGCAGGTGATTGCCCGCAAAGTATACCTGGTGGGGCATGACTGGGGCGGGGCGGTTGCCTGGACTATGGCACAATATTATCCTGGTCTGCTGGAAAAACTCATTATCCTGAATATGCCGCACCTCAAAGTGATGCACCATGAACTTCGAACGAACCCGACGCAGTTCCTGAGAAGTTGGTATGCCGGATTTTTTCAAATCCCTGTTTTGCCAGAGGCTTTCAGCAGGGTGTTTAACTTTAAAGTACTGGAGAGAAGTGTGACTTTATCGGCAAAAGCAGGCGCGTTTTCAGAGGCAGAGATAGCACGCTACAAGGCAGCCTGGCAGCAGCCGCAGGCGTTAACAGCTATGATTAACTGGTACCGCGCCTACAAGTATAACAAGCTGGATGTAACCCGTGAAGTAACCGTGCCTACCCTCTTGATTTGGGGCATGAAGGACACATTTCTGAATCACACCATGGCACAACCTAGTATAGAGAAATGCACCGATGGCCAATTGAAATTCATGTATGATGCTACGCACTGGCTACACCACGAAAAGCCGGATGAGGTAAACCGCCTTATACTTGACTTTATATCATAAGAGCGGTAAACAAACTTTCATACTTTATACGCTGCTGCCCATTTGTTAACAAAGCTGCTTTACTGAATTCTTGTGCGGTTGCTATCAGAATATTTGCAATTATGCCAAAGCCACCTTTAGGGTCATGCCCTCTTCCGGTCATACACCCAACGCGACAAGCACAGATTCATCGAACGCTTTTCCTGGAAAGCAGGAGGATCTAAAGCACCGCAACAACCTTTTGTAGTAGATGATGCAGTGCCTTAGCCCTGAGACCTGAGGTATTCTGATAACCTGCCTTCATCAGTACACAGCATACCGGGCCGGAGATACGGACATCAGTTTAAATCCGGTGCTTATAGATAAACCTTAATAATGAGCAGCTTTATGAAGGCATTCTTTTAGCTTCGGGTAGAGTTCATCGAACAGCGAAAAACTTTGCATGTACCGCGCATGCAGCTTTGGGTTCGGCAAAAAGGTTTGTTTCACCCTCACCATATTGGCGGCTTCTTCAAGGCTGGTGATAAGGCCCAGGGCATGCATACCCATAATAGCCGCACCCAAGGCTGAACCTTCATGGGTATCGGTGATGTGAACCTCTTTATTGAAAATATCAGCCAGCATCTGTACCCACAGGCTGGATCGGGAGAAGCCGCCATTTGCATAGATAACTTTGATTGGCCCTGTCGTTTGCTCCAGTGCCTTGCCAACACTATACACGTTGTACATGACACCCTCCATAAGCGCACGCAGGAAATGCTCGCGGGTATGGTTATAGTGCACGCCGAAAAAGCAGGCCCGTGCAGCAGGATCCCAGATGGGGGCACGCTCGCCCAACAGGTACGGCAGGAAAATCAGTCCGTCGGCACCGGGTGGCACAGCAGCGGCTTTCTCATTCAACTGATCATAAATTTCTTTGTCTTTCTGCTTGGCAAGGGCTGCTTCCAATGAATAAAAGTTGTCGCGGAACCAGCGGAGCACCACTCCTCCGTTGTTTACTGCTCCGCCCAGCACAAAGCGCTCAGGAGTAAGTATGTAACTGAAAATGCGTTCCTGTATATCGGTGGCCGGTTCGTTTGCCATCACCCGTACTGCACCACTGGTACCAATCGTGACAACGGCATCTCCGGGCAATACGGCATTGGACCCTAAATTAGCCAGGCAGCCATCGCTTGCCCCAATCACGAACGGAACGGAAGCAGGTAGGTTGAGTAGCGCGGCATAGGCCGGATTCATATTGCGGAAGGTATGTGTAGGCGGTACAGGATCAGAGAGTTTGTCTTTGGTGATCCCGGCTAACTCCAAGGCATCTATGTGCCATTCGAATTTAAAGATATTGAACAGCCCTGTGGCGGAAGCGATGGAAAAGTCAATTTTATACTCCCCGAATAACCTGAAGAACACATACTCTTTTATGCCAATGAACTTAGCTGTGTTTTTAAAGAGTTCCGGCTCGTGGTCTCGCAGCCAACGCAGCTTTGGCAGCGGCGACATGGGGTGCAGCGGTGTTCCGGTGTGCAGGTAAATGTCGTGGCCAATAACGCTCTCCTTCAGGTTGGTTGCATATACCCTGCTTCGGGTATCTGCCCATATAATGCAGTTAGTGAGTGGAATGCCCTGCGCATCCACCGCAATAAGGCTGTGCATGGCACTGCTGAAACATACGCCCGCCATTTCTACCCCACTTGTTACAAGTGCTGCCACAACTGCGCGGAGGGTATCCAGTACTGCTTTGAAAACCACTTCCGGGTCCTGCTCTGCATAATCAGGCCTTGTGCTGATAATGGGATACTCGATTGCTTCACGAAACAGCATATTGCCGTTCACATCAAAAGCTACTGCTTTGGTACTGGTGGTACCTATGTCCATTCCAATAAAGGCCTGTTGCTTCATTTCTTTACTTTGGTTCAACTAAAGGTACGTGATATGCCCCGCAAGAAGTTATGTTCCAGTTCAGGCTCCGGGTTTCATTCCAGTTTAAGGACTAGCTCGCTTAAAGTATGTCTCATTAAAGAGGCCGCTGAGCACGCTTAAAAACAGAAAGCCCCTGGTTAAAAAAACTGGGGCTTTCTGAAGAAGTATGACTACTGTGTACTACACCACAACGGATGTATCTTCCTCTATCTCCTGCTGGCTTGCCTGATAGCGTACATTTCGCTTACTAATCGATAGTATAACCAGCCCCCCCAGCGCACAGGCAGACATTACACTTACCATAGGCATGGCTGTGCTGTTGTGAAAGACACTCACGGCAGCAGTCACCACGCCGGCCATCGCCATTCGAAAGCTTCCCATTAAAGCAGATGCACTGCCGGCATGCTTAGAGAACGGAGCCAGGGAAAGCGCTGTGGCATTGGGGTTGGTCAGCCCCTGCCCTGTCAGGAAAACGAACATCAACAGGATAAGGCTGTACATCCCAAACCACCCGTACCAGGTACCTACAACCAGCAAGGCACCAGTAGCTGTCTGGTAAAATAAGGTGAAGTTAATGATTTGCTGGCTCTTGTATCTCTTCAGCAGAATATGGTTCAGCTGCGTGGACCCAATCATAGCAAAAGCCAGAAAGGCGAATATCCATCCGTACATCTGCTCACTTACGTGGTACATGTTCATGAAAACATCAGCAGAACCCGCGATGTAGGCAAACGGAGCAGAGGTAGCTATACCTCCTACAAGTGCATATACTAAAAACTGGGGTTGTTTTAGCACCGTGTAAAAGTTGGTCAGCACCGGCTTTGGCCGTAGCGACATAGTTGTATCCGGCTGTTTCCCCTCTGGCAAAGCAAAATGAATGCTTCCTAAAATAAGCGCCGTGATAATGGCAAGTATAATAAAGACATAGTGCCATCCGAAAGCTGCTGTTACATAACCGCCTACTGTGGGCGCTATCATCGGAGACACTGCGATAACAAGCGTAATCAGTGAAAACGCCTGTGCCGTTTTGTTTACAGGGAACAAGTCCCGTACTAGTGCCTGGGCTGCCACCATACCGGCACACCCTCCTAACGCCTGCAAAAAGCGCATCGCAATCAAAGACTCCACCGAATCTGTAAAAGCGCAACCCAGGGATGCCAGCAAATAAATGGCAAGGCCGAGATAGAGGGGCTTCTTCCTGCCAAACCGGTCGAGAAGCGGACCATACAGCAGCTGACCTGCCGAGATGCCTACCAAGTAACTGGTTAAGGACAACTGAATCTGGGCAATGGAGGTGTTTAAATCTTTAGCAATAGCCGGAAATCCGGGCAGGTACATATCGATTGAAAACGGGCTTATGGTTGCCAAAGCCCCTAGTATTAATATTATTATAAAATACTCTTTACGTGTCATGAATCATTCAAACTTCAAAGTTATAACATTCATAAACAAAAGCTGCTATTTAAAGTTTTATGAAAGCCACAATTATTTTGATTAACCTCTTCTTATGCCGTAAGAAAAGTATTAAGCCACATGCTTTTTGCCAGAGGCACAACATTGTTAGCGGTGGTTATCAGAAATGTTGTGTAGCTGCTTCTCTCCTGTTGGCTTTTTTTATTCATTAAAGGATTTATAGGCAGGCTCAAGATTCTTCGGAAACTCAGTTTATACTAAAACAGTATTCATGCTGCGCGTATGAGAGAGGCGTACAATCTGTTTATTATTTAGTTAGCTACGGTATGGCAAAGCTGCAACGCTATAATTCAAACAAAGCCAGTAGTGTATATCTTCAGTCGCGGCTTAACTGCTCTCATGCTGCTGTGTCAGCGTTTAAATAAGGAGCACCAGTTGCGGCACTGCTTTAAGGCAAATATGGGAACACCTCACCAAGTACAACTCCTGTTATATTGACTTTTATAACATAAATTTGCTGAACAGGAAAGCCTTGCAGGAAACCATACAAGGCTATAGTCAGGGTGATGTAAACTGTCTACTTTTGGGCAATAAAGCAGAAAAGGATTATTCTCCGCCTGCGGTTTCAAGCGTTCCTTCTTCATCTTTCGATCTAGAGAAGGCTACAAATTTGTCCTTCAAACGCGACACATTCTCTTCATTAATAATTTCATCTTCCTCACTTAATAAAATAAGCTCTTCCTGAAGGCTTAAGTCAGTTATAAACATTCTGTCGAGGTAGAGCCCCTTAGAGTAGAACCTGCAATAAAAGAGACCTTCATTGATTGGAGTCAACGCTATGAAATCGCAGGCATATAACTTTTCGTAAAAACAATCTAATTCATTCATTTAGAGCACCATATAATTGTAATACAGCACGTGCATAACTTTCTCCTCAACTGTTTAAGGATATCAACCACTGTCTGTGTATAGATTCTTAACTCAAATATACTACACAACACAGTAGATAGTTATTAATACTTATGAATCTACGTATTTATACTCTATAAAAGTGCAAGATAGATGGCTTTGTGTTTTCCTGTAACGTGAAAAAATTCGCTTTCAATGTGCTGCAAAGCATAATTTATTTGAAATATAGAAGCAGCAATTGCAGTGACTGTTTTTTAAAATATTTTTGGGCGAAGTAATCTACCGCAGGCAGTTTCTTAAATAAGGGAGTTTACTTCAGCCCAGCCAAAACAGAGCGCCTGAGGCCATTTCTACACGTATGATTGTTTTATGGATTTAAAAGGAGAAAAGAACCTTGCTCTACTGCTGCTGCACATGCAACCTGAACTAAACGAAGGAGAATATGTATTCTGTACTGTTCACGACACGAGTACCTTAGTGTTTGCTGATGTACTTTTCAACTTTAAAGAAAAAGAAGGCCTGACCGTAGTTTTACCCAAAAAAGCAGCGGACACCGCAGGGGTGCTCTATACCTATGTCTCTTCCTGGATTACACTGAAAGTACACTCCTCACTGGAAGCCGTAGGGTTAACAGCTGCTTTCTCTAAGGCACTTGCAGAAGCCGGTATCAGCTGCAATGTGGTGGCAGCCTACTATCATGACCATATTTTTGTGCCAGCCAAAGATGCCGCTAAAGCGATGCAGGTACTAGAAGACCTATCATCGCAAGTCAGGTCAATTTGAAAGCAAAGCAGTTAACTTATTTCAGCTACAGGTAAGCACATGCAGGACCCATTCAGGAACAAACCAACAGACACAGCTGTAACGGCTATTGCCAGGACCATAGAAATCAACATCATGCAGGTACTCCAAGAGGAGGATGTGCCTAAGCCGTTGGCTCCTGAAAACTACTACCTGATGTAACATAAAGAAGCCGCCTTTTTAGCTTTATAAAAAGGCGGCTTCTTTATGTTACATCCAATGAAAACGTTGGGCTTACGCTAAAATATTCTTTTGTGGCTATTCCGCAATAAAAGGGAAATTTAGTTTTTACTGATAACAAGGTTAGTCAGCGCCATCAGTATAATGGGATGCTTTTTCCTCATTTTCTCCAGCATAAATTCCATTATAAAATAGTCGCTTATGTCACTGTCTATTCCATCGCAGAGCAGTGAATATTTAAACCTGATCACACCAATGTAGCAAGCATCATCATGATCAATCAAGTAGTTGCAAATGCTGTAATATAATTCCTGAGACTCTTTCTCCCCCAGTTCAATGTTTAATACATCTTCTACAGCCTTTTTGGCACTGTTCTTCAACATAACTGAATGCGTAATTAAATTAGCATACTAGAAAATACGTGTTTAACCTGCATTGTTTACGTGTTTTTCCAAATAATTTGCCTGTTTACGCTGTCGGCACGTCATCTTTACACTTTATTACATTCTGGGGTACCGAAAGCTAC
Source organism: Pontibacter toksunensis (assembly GCF_042686245.1). Taxonomy (NCBI): domain Bacteria; kingdom Pseudomonadati; phylum Bacteroidota; class Cytophagia; order Cytophagales; family Hymenobacteraceae; genus Pontibacter; species Pontibacter toksunensis. Next base: position 31,684 of record NZ_JBHUOX010000011.1, read on the forward strand.
TTTTAATGTGGATAATATGTGTACAAACAGAAGGAAAGGATTTGCTAAAAAGAGCCTGCATTATAACAACATCTTGTTTTTTAGCAAGATATAAGCAAAAGAGCCCAAACCACGCTTTCACCGTCGTGTAAAATTTGTCCACATTCACAAATCATACATATCGGTTACCTATATTTGTATACATATACGCCCTTACACAACCAGGTAACATGCAGCAGTTAGATATAAAAACAGGTATACACAGAGGTGAAATAATCAAAGACGCCATTAAAGCGAGCGGTGTGGCAGTAGGTGTGGTCGCAGAAAAGCTTGGCATTAGCCGCAAAACCCTTTACAACAAGTTCAAAGAATCAAGTATACCGTACAGCTTTATACTCAAGTTAGGTGAGGTGATACACCATGACTTCTCTTTGGAGTTTCCGCATCTGGGTAAAACTGTAAAAAAAGAGGTTCCAAAGCCACAGGCACCTGCCAGCAATAACCTGCTGCTGCAGTTCGATGGAGCTCCCCAGGAGCCTTACAAGCCGAATAACATGAAAGAATGTGAGCAGGAACTTGTAACCCTGCAGCGCAAATACATTGCTTTGCTGGAGAACTTCAACGAACTGCTGATCAAAACTTCGCAAGGCAAGTAATTCTACAGTTTGTGCGCTGAAGAGGTAGCTGCCATTTTAACAACCAGAGTGAGTAGAATTACACAGTGCTCCGGAGGGATGAAGCAGATACTGATGTTGCGGAAATGGCATCACCTCCCCTATCATTAGGTGAAGTCCAGAATCGGGCTTCTTTTAAAGAAGCTGGATTCTACAATACAGCACTATGTCAAAAATGCCTATTTATTATCGTTGGTTGTGTTCCTGTCCATGTCCCTTTGCATGATCTCAAGGTTGCCCGTCATGAAAGTAGCCACGGCCTGTTCTCCGGCATACAGCGTGAGCACATCACCGGCAATACGGTAAGAGTCCACTCGTCCGAGCACCTCCAGCATTTTATTCTCCATCAGCATGCTGGCGCATGCCATTCGGGTGGTGCTTATGTCTGATAGCTGCAGGCGCTGCTCTGTTAAAGTATAATGGCCATTCAACCTGTTACAGCCTGTGAACCCACTGAAATCATTCTCCTTTTCCTCGAAACGAATGTAAGCTGTGCGTGTGTCTTTCGGCGCCTGCACGTCCTGCCCCTCCAGCGACACCAACAACCAGTAAGCATCTTGAATAATTTCTGTTTCAGTTGTAAGAGTACTTTTCTTTAGGGTACAGGAGTTACATAGAAAAAGCAGCAGGAGTGCCACCTGAAGTATCGCGATAAGTTTGTTCATTTCTATATGGTTTAAAAGTGGTTATTCCAGGTTTTACAGCTTGTGCACGTATTTATGCAAGGCTCTGTCTAAAGTATAGAACAACAAAAAGCCCACACGGAGCGGGCTTTTTGCTTTCCTTGAATTCAACATTCGTTATCCACGAACTTCGCCTCCATTTTCACTATAATTTGTAGCGGCTGAGCTGGCACGGTAGTCCGGGCCTGACCTGCCGTGACGGTTGTGACGGCTGCTTACACGGTCTCCATCACTGTCGGACTGCTGATCGCTGAGGTAAGAACGATTTGACGCGTAAAGTCCGGTAGCATAGTTGTCGTCACGGTCGCTACCTGAGTTTTGGATGCGGCCACTGTAGCGGAAGTCGTCATCGTCTAAGTATCGGTCATTATCGCGGCTATAGGCATTATCTCTACTTCGGTCAGTACCACGGAAATCGTTGTCTGAGCGGTCATACTTAAAGTCCGAACGGTCATAGTAGGAATCTTCTGTGCCCATGTTATAGCCGCTGTTTCTGTCCCGGTTATAGGTTCTGCCTTCGTCAGTGCCAAACTCACCATAGCGTCTTCCGCTGCCGCTATACTGGTAGCTGTTGTCACCACGAGAGTATCCGCCGTCTCTTCCCTGGTCTCTGCCGCTGTCGTTAATGTTGTTCCGGGTATTGTTCGTATACCTGTCGTTGTTATCGCGCCAGCCTGTGCCTCTGGTACGCTCATAGCCACCGTTTCTGTCATAGTCCATATGCGGGTTCGGGTCGCCGTAGCGGTACTGCTCACTGTCATTGTCCTGTGTTCCACGATAGCTGCTGGAACCGTAACCTCCTACAGGTCCTGCACCATAGGTGTTGCTGCCAGTGCTGCGCACATTACGGTACTCGGCGTCTTCATCGCGCATACCATAATAATTGCCGCCGCTGCTGTAGCGGTCTCTGTAGTTTTCAAACTGCTCGTCGTTTTTTCGATTTCCCTGGTTTCTGTTACGGTTATTGTTGCGGTAGTCTCGGTTATAATATTGATCGTCTCTTTCCATAGTTATAGTTCGTTTAAATTTTGGTTCTAATATTACCTATATAAACGAACCTGAGCCGCCAACGTTATTTTCTGCCTCTAAAATGCCTCTTAAAGTGATGCTGGAAGTATACTCTCTCCAGTTAAAGCCGCAGTTATACAGGGAATTTTCCTTTGGCGACATCTTCTATCACAGCCAGCGCTGGCAATGCCTGCTCGGCCACTGTCAACAATGAACACAGCCGAACTCTTAGCCAGGCTAATGTTGCTTTCTTTCAAGAATTAACTAACTCTGAACACTAAGTACAGACCTCCACCTCAGGCACCATTTCAAATACCAAGGTTTCATAGTGCCCGCCGCTGCACAATTCCTCTGCAACGCTCGTATACTTTAGAAGAACCTCTTATAAATTATCTAGATAGTTCATAGATAAAATCTATAACCAAATCAGCCTTATATAAAGTATAAGCATAAAAGGCTTCATGTCTCTCATCAAACCAGTAAATCAATATTATGAAAGAAAACAGCGAAAACGGTAAGAACAACCATAATGAAAACGGCGGAATGAATTCCGGCAATGGGCAGAATGGCCAGCAAGGCAACAGGCTCACCACCCGCCAAGGCCATCCGGTTACAGACAACCAGAACATCCGGACTGTCGGCAACCGTGGACCTGCCACCATGGAGAACTATCATTTTATTGAAAAAATATCGCATTTTGATAGAGAGCGTATTCCGGAACGTGTGGTACATGCCAGAGGAGCAGGTGCACATGGCGTTTTCAAAGCTTATGGTAAAGTAGGAGATCAACCTATAGCAAAATATACACGTGCAAAACTGTTTCAGGAAGAAGGAAAAGAAACTCCTGTGTTTGTTCGCTTCTCTACTGTTGGACACCCGTCCGGATCCCCTGAAACGCTGCGTGACCCCCGAGGCTTTGCCGTTAAGTTTTATACCGAAGACGGTAACTGGGACCTGGTAGGTAACAACCTCAAGATTTTCTTTATCCGGGATGCCATGAAGTTTCCTGACCTGATTCATTCCCAGAAGCCAGACCCTATCACAAATATACAGAGCGCAGGACGCATTTTTGACTTTTTCTCCGGTACTCCGGAGGCAACCCATATGGTTACGTTCCTCTATTCGCCCTGGGGTATTCCGGCTAACTATCGCCAGATGCAGGGCTCTGGAGTAAATACCTATAAGTGGGTGAACAAAGACGGTGAAGCCGTGCTGGTAAAGTACCATTGGGAGCCACTAAAGCAGGGTATCCGTAACCTGACAGGCAAAGAAGCACAGGAAATTCAAGCAAAAAACTTCAACCACGCCACGCAGGATTTGTATGAGGCTATTGAGCGCGGCGACTTCCCTGAATGGGAGTTGAACGTGCAAATAATGAGCGATGATGAGCATCCGGAACTGGATTTCGATCCGTTAGATGACACCAAGCTATGGCCACAAGACCAGTTCCCCTTCATGCCGGTGGGGAAAATGACCCTTAACAGAAACCCGGAAGACTACTTCAACGAGGTAGAGCAATCAGCTTTTGGTACCGGGGTATTGGTAGACGGTCTGGATTTCTCAGATGACAAGATGTTACAGGGACGCACCTTCTCCTATTCCGATACACAGCGTTACCGGGTTGGAGCCAATTACTTACAACTGCCGATCAACGCGCCTAAAAACCAGGTTGCAACAAACCAGCGCGGCGGACAAATGTCTTACAAAACAGATTTCGCCCAAGGCCAGAACAAGCACGTAAATTATGAACCATCTATTTTAGGTGGTTTAACAGAGGCTCCGAAACCAGGCAAAGATTATATGCCGCGTTACGAGGCCAACCTGATGCGACAGGCTATTGACCGCAAAAACCAGTTCAAGCAGGCAGGCGAAACCTACCGCAACTTCGAGGATTGGGAGCGTGATGAGTTAGTCATGAACCTGTCGAACGACTTGGCTTCCTGTGATAAGCGCATACAGGACAAGATGCTGGAGTATTTCACTCAGGCCGATGAAGATTATGGCCGTCGTGTAAGAGAAGGCATCCAAATGGCGACAGAGAAGATGATGAAGATGAAAGAGAAGATAGAAGGCACTGACGGGCCGGAGGGCAATACCTCTGGTAAGGAAGCAGTGAAACAGGCTCAGGAGAAATCACATCCCGCCAAACCTTACTAATCTTTAACATAAGAAGAACATACTAAAAGAAAGGCTGCAAAATTTTGCGGCCTTTCTTTTTACCTGCACCCTGTTAATGGTGGCGGCTGATGTTCTAACTCTGAACGTCGAGAATATTGGGCAGTTCATCTAAATCTTTAGGCGGAGACAAAGGAGTTCCTTTTCTTTATCCGATAGAAACTGCCTCTTCCGAGCTTATGAACAAACTTACCGCTGCCTTAAGCCTGATGGCCCTACTCTCGTTCGCTCCGGACGCAGAGGCAGCCAAAGGGCCTGAGTTAACTTATAGCGTCAACCTGAACGACCGCGCCGACGACCGCTTAAAAGTGGCCCTGGAAGTGAAAGGCCTTTCCCCTGAAAACAACATTTTCCAGTTTGCGGCTACTGCCCCCGGCACCTACCAGACAATGGACATTGGCCGCTTTGTAGAGAACTTCAAAGCTTTCGATAAAAAGGGGCGGGAAATTGCGGTAAAGCAAATCAGCGTGAACCAGTTTGAGTTGAGCGACCCGAAAAAAGTACGCCGTATTACCTACCATATTGCGGAAACCTGGGATACTCCTGTAGAAGATAAAAAGGTATACGGCATGTGCGGCACCTCTCTCGAGCAGGATCATGCGCTTATTAACGGGCAGGGTATTTTTGGCTATCTGAAAGGGCTACAGGCTGCCCCGATGCGTATCAGGCTGGAGCACCCGCAGGAGTGGCTGACAGGAACAGCCCTTAAAATGGATAAGAAAGGCTACTACACCGCCGACAGCTATGATCACGTAGTAGACTCCCCTTTCCTTTTAGGCAGACTTACCAAGGCCGAGACCAAATTTAAAGACACCACTATCGACATTTATACTTATTCCAAAACAGATAAGATAAAGTCGCAGGACCTGCTGCAGCACATGACCGCCATGCTGGATGCAGCCAATAAGTTTGTGGTTGATTTCCCGGTGGATCGTTATACGTTTCTGTACCATTTCGAAGACCAGGACTGGGGTGCCTGGGAGCATTCTTACAGTTCAGAATATGTACTGAAGGAGCAGGACCTGACACCTGCACATGCACAGCAGGTGACAGACATTGCCTCACATGAGTTCTTCCACATCATTACGCCGCTGAACATCCACAGCGAAATTATTGAGCAGTTTAACTTTGTGCAGCCAACACCATCACAGCACCTGTGGCTCTACGAAGGCACTACCGAGTGGGCCTCCGACATGATGCAGCTGCGCGGCGGCATGCTGGATTTAAATGCTTACCTCAACGACATCAGCAATAAGCTGCAGGTAAACGATATGCTGGGTAACAACTACAGCCTGCAGGAACTCAGCTTAACTTCTTATACGCCCGAAGGCAACAGGCGGTACGGCAATATCTACAACAGAGGCGCAGTTACAGCAGCCCTGCTGGACATCAGACTGCTCGAACTCTCAGGTGGCAAGCGTGGTTTGCGCGAAGTTATTAATGAACTATCCAAGGAATACGGACCGAAGAAAGCATTCCCGGAGAACGAATTCTTTGATGTTTTCACAGCCAAAACTTACCCGGAAATTGCAGACTTCTTTAACAGTTATGTGAAGCAGGCAGAGCCACTGCCAGTGGCAGAGTATTATGCGAAATTGGGTATAGAATACATTCCGCAGAGAGGTACAGGAGAAAAAACGGCTGCATTAGGCTACACAATTGCCGCACCAGATGGTAAGCTGCGCATTGTAGAAGTAGAGGAGTCTATGCAGCAGACAGGCCTGCTTAAGAGCGATGAAATGATCGGCCTGAATGGCGAAACCGTGACACTTCAAAATGCGAATCAAGCCTTTGTTAAGTTAGCACAACTTAAGCCCGGAGATGCCTATTCTCTAACCGTCCTGCGCGATGGCCAAGAAATTAAGGTTGCCTGCACCATGCAGGAAAAAGAGAAGATAGAGCATCACCAGTTCGAGGTGAACAGGCAGGCCACGCCGGAGCAGGTAGCGCTCCGCAACAGCTGGCTGCGTAATATGTAAAATTTTAAGTTTAGTATTTGATTGTTTGTTTATATCCTACTGAGGACCCTGCGCCACAAACGCGGGGTTTTCTTTTTGATTTCCTGCTGCCTTATGCCGAATTCTTAATATTCTATCAACAATTGGATCTGCATGGATTCATTCATTTGTTTGAACCCACTCCTACCCCTCCGAGGAGGGGATTAACTGCAATAGTGAAAAAGCTCGCTTCCGGAGGTTTACAGATGAACTCTAATTACTGACCTGTAGCTCTGCTTGCTGGTGAAAACACACAGCAAGGGCGGCGGCTTATTTTTGTAAGCCTGTTCATAGAGATAAGATAGAAGCAATAGTATCATAAAAAGCGCAACCTAAATTCATTAGCACGAAGTGAAGCTGTTTCTAGTCTTTGGGTTGAGCGCCTTTGGAGATTTTTGGTGCCGCTCGCGCGGCAGCGCTTCAGCGCAAAAAACTCCCAGCGCGATGCCCAAAGACGAGGCCACTCGGCCTTGAGAGCTCAGAGAGAAACAATGAAACTCTTGGTGTGCTGGCCATGGATCAACCTAACTACGATAGCCTAGAAAGAAATACACACTAGCAGTTGCTATGGAAATAAACAACGCAATAAGGTAAAACAAAACGAGCTGCCGGAATCACCGGCAGCTCGTTTTCAAATCATCAACTTAATGAAGCTTTAATTCTTCATAGAAGTAGGTCTAGTAGGTGCAGCTTTTTGCTGTTCCTTATACTTGTTATCAAACTTCTCATACAAATACTTCTGCTTGTTGTTCAGGTCAACTTGGCGACCCTGTATGTACGCGTGCGTAACGTTGCTGGTGCGCATGTCCAGCAGGTCGCCGGCAGACACCACAATGGTGGCATCCTTGCCTACTTCCACAGAACCCACCTGCTTGTCTACACCCAGAATTTTGGCAGCGTTCAATGTAACCGAAGCCAGTGCCTGCTCTTTATCCAGACCATAGGCAGCGGCAGTACCGGCAATGTAAGGCAGGTTACGGATACCATGTATACTGGCGTTGTAATCCAGCGCGAACGGAATGCCTGCTTTGTGCAACAGGTAAGGCGTTTTGTAAGGCATGTCCACATCTTCCTCGGCACGTGATGGCAGCGCATGTACACCCGAGTAGATGACAGAAATATTATTGGCCTTCAGGAAGTCAGCTACGGCTATTGCATCACCGGCGCCAACAATAACAATTTCCTTCACGCCGTGCTGCTTTGCAAAGTTCACAGACTCAATGATCTCTTTGCCGTAGTCTGCATGGATGTACAGCTTCTTGGAACCATCAAATAAGCCAGTCATAGAAGCTAACTTGAGGTTCTCTGTATCGTGTTTACCAGCTTTGTATACCGCCGCATCACGCATCAGTTTCCGCAGTTCCGTCAGGGTCTCTTCCCGGCTCTCCGCCATACGCTTCAGCCTCGCCTCATCGGTGCTGTTACCCGTCTGGATAATCATGTTTGGCCAGTTCAGGTGAATACCCTCATCGGCTTTCACCACGGCATCTTCCCAGTTCCAGGCATCTAACTGCACAATGCTGGAAGAACCGGAGATGGTGCCACCCACTGGAGTTAGTTGCGTCATCAACACACCGTTCGTGCGTATCGTCGGGATAATGTCTGAGTCTGTGTTGTAAGCAATAATGGAACGTACGTTCGGGTTAAAGTCGCCTACTTCCCGCCAGTCTATGGTAGCACGCACGCTCTCCACTTCGTTCAGGCCCAGCGTAGAGTTTGGGTGAATCAGGCCCGGGTAAATATGCTGCCCGGTCACGTCCACTACCTCATGGCTGCCCACGTTCGCTCCGTTCTGCGGTCCTGCATATGTAATCTTGCCGTTGTCGAAAGCGACCGCAGCATTTTCTATTACCTGCCCGTTACCTACGTGCAAAGTGGCGCCTTTCAGCAATACTGGCTTGCTCTGCTTAGGTGCTGGCGCTGGCACCTGTGCCAGCACTGGTACACTTAATAGCGCCGTTAGTGCTGCGGTTATATATGTGTTCTTAAATTTCATGATGTCAATTTTTGAATATTGTTGATTGATGATTGCTGATTGTTGTTGATGCCCCTAAGCAAACAATTAGCAATAAACAATTAATGCGCAAGATAGGCTTCCTCCTCGCTCATCTCTACATCTTCGCAGTGCAACACACGTGCTTTTTTGGTTACAGGAGCCTGTGTTTTAGCACCACCTGATTTATCATTCAGCATTTTCTGCACCAGGCGCATGCGCTCTTTCTCCAATTCCACACGCATCTGCTCATCGCGCTCCAGGTCGTAGTAAGCGATTCCGTCCACGAAGGTCTTCAGAGGTTTGGCATAGATAGAAAGCGGGTGGTCGTTCCAGAGCACCACGTCAGCATCTTTGCCCTCTTTCAGGCTACCCATTCTATCATCGAGGTGCATCAGTTTGGCAGGGTTCAACGTCACCATTTTAAGCGCGTCTTCTTCGCTCACACCGGCATACTTCACGCTCTTGGCAGCTTCCTGGTTCAGGCGTCGTGCCATTTCTGCATCATCCGAGTTGATAGCTGTTAATACGCCTACGTTGTTCATGATACCGGCATTGTATGGAATCGCGTCTTTCACCTCCATTTTGTAAGCCCACCAGTCTGAGAAAGTACCGGCACCTGCACCGTGCTCCTGCATCTTATCAGCTACTTTATATCCTTCCAGGATGTGCGTGAAGGTGTTTACCTTGAAACCCATCTCCTCGGCCACTTTTATCATCATGTTAATTTCGGACTGCACATAAGAATGGCAGGTGATATGACGCTCGTTGTTCAGGATTTCTACCAGCGCATCCAACTCCAGGTCGCGGCGGGGAGCTGCTGTTTTCCCTTTCTCGCGCTTGCTTAGCTTGTTGTAGTTCTTCCAGGCCTGCTCGTATTCTTTGGCGCGTGTAAAGGCATCAACATACACCTGCTCCACGCCCATTCTGGACTGCGGGAAGCGGATGCTGTGCAGATTGCTGCGGTTAGAGTGCTTTACATTCTCACCCAGCGCAAACTTGATGAACTTGGCATCGGGTATCAGCATCTCTTCAGCACTTCTACCCCAGCGCAGCTTCACCACAGCCGACTGCCCACCAATTGGGTTGGCAGAACCGTGCAGCAACTGCGAAGTAGTTACACCACCCGCCAACTGGCGGTAGATGTTGATATCCTCCGGGTCTACCACATCAGCCATGCGAACTTCAGCAGTTACAGATTGCGTACCCTCGTTCACGCCGTCCAACGCAATATGAGAGTGCTCATCGATGATGCCTGGCGTAACGTGCTTGCCTGTTCCGTCGATGATGCGGGCGCCGGACTCGCTCAGGTTTTTGCCTACTTTGGCAATTTTACCATTCTTCAGCAGCACATCGGCATTTTCCAGTTTGCCTTCTTTTTCGTTTGTCCAGACAGTGGCGTTTTTAATTAGCACCGTTTCCTGCTTTGGCAGCTCAGCAGCTCCGAAAGCCTGGAAAGGGTAAATCATATTGCCCAGCTCAACTGGCTTTGCTACTTTAGTGCTGTCGCTTTTCGCTTTCTGGCTCATGGCCTCAGAGAAGGTAGCATTCCATTTCACAGTAGTGGCATCAGGCAACTGCCCTTCACCCTGCAGGTTCTTTTCGTTTAACCAGCCACTTAAACGGATGCTCTCGGTGCTCTTCTTGTCTTTGTTGAAAGAGAGGGTTACCAAATTATTGTTAAAAGAGATGCTGCCTTTCACTGTGTCCTGCGCCACTACTTTTAGCTCCGGCTTCTCCGGCGTTCCCGCTATCAGAAGCTTGCGCTCCGGCTGGTTTGCTATTTTCAGGGTATACACGCCGCGGTAATCAGAAGGCACTTCTGATACTTTGTACTGGTTGCCCTGCACCCAGTTCTCCAGAATCACATTCTCTTTGTCGAACAGGTCTGCGCTTGTAATGATGAAGTTGGCCAGGTAACCTTTGTTCAGGCTGCCCACTTTGTTATCTACCTGCAGCAGTTTGGCTGGCGTGGCTGTAAGGGCTTTGAGGGCCTCCTCTGCTGGCAGGCCATACTCTACCGCCTTACGAAGGTTAGGCAGAAAGTCTTTCTTGTCTTTCAGGTCGGAAGCTGTGAAGGCAATGGTTACACCGGCTTTTTGCAGCATCGCCGGATTAGCAGGCGCCATTTCCCAGTGCTTCATATCCTCCAGAGACACGCGGCGGGCATCAAACGGATCTTCCACATTATAGGCATTCGGGAAATTCAGAGACAGGATAATAGGAGCGTTTGTAGCCTTTACCTGCTTTAGCATCTGATACTCGTCGCCTGCTCCTTTTATGATATACTGCTTGCCGAACTCATCACCTACTTTGTCAGCACGCATCACGTTCAGCTTGTTATCTACTTCAAAAATCTGCGGATACCTATTTGCTGTCGTAAAAGCCTTAAGTGATAGGTTCTGCTCTTTCTCCGGGTTCTGTGTATTCCACTGCGCATCAAGGTATGTCTGGCGCAACAGGGCTACAGCCCCCATCAGCGAGTTAGGATAATCCTGCTTCGAAGAACCACGGTCAAATGACAATGTGCCGGCGGCTTTGTCTAACACTATCACTTCGTTTTCGCGCTCATCAGCCAGGGTTACCAAAGCGGCTGTACCACGGGCTATGCCATCGCGGTGCACCGCCAGCACAGTACTAAACCCGAGCTTACGCAGTTCTTCCGCCTCCTTTTTGTTTGCCTTAAATAGCTCCGCAGCATTTGTTTCCGGGCGAATGGCTTGGTTCCAGCTATAGGCACCTTGCTTGTCGGAGTCAGGCTGAGGCGGCGAGCCATAACCCACACGCTCGCTTTTTACCTCTGGCAGGCCGTAGCTGGTGAACATGTCCACGAGGCCAGGATAGATGTGTTTGCCTTTTGCATCTACCACCACAGCGCCTGCTGGCACCTTGATATTAGTTCCTACAGCCTCTACCTTGCCGTTGCGGATAACAAGGGTTGCATTAGGAATGGTGGTTTTGTAATCTGTGTGGATGGTAGCATTGGTAAACGCCACTAAACCGGAGCGTTCGTCATACACCCCGTTGCGCGGAAAAGTCTCCTGCGCCATTACACTGCCTGCTCCAAGTGCAAGACAGACTGCAATGGTTAAGATTTTCTTCATCAATTAGATAGTATAGTTTGTAAGGTAAGATTAGACAAACCAAATGTAATCAGGACGCACAATAGTTTCCACATTTAAATTTATTTTATCTCCTAAAGCTTCGCCTATAGTTTATGTCATGAGAAGCTATTATATTTCGTTGGATGAAAGCAATATGTTATATTACTTTCTGGTTAACAGCACCTAAAAAACTTTCCACATACCCTATTAGCAGTACTTTTATGAAAAGACATCTATCTCTCCTGCTGCTGATAAGCTGCTTTTTTATGGGCACTGCCACCACTACTGAAGCACAAATTGCTACTGACACTACTGTCACTATCAAAAAGGAAAGCGAAAGTGTGAAAGGGCTCATACCTATACCTGTCGTTTACTATACTCCTGACACCCGCCTTGGCCTAGGCGCTGCGGTAATAGGGTATCTCCGCCTTAAAAGCCACACGGACTCCAGCTATACCCGGCTATCAACCGCCAGGCTATTGGCGGACTATACCCTCAATAAGCAAATGGACCAGCAGTTGCTGTGGGAAGTTTTCACACGGGAAGAAAAGTACCTTTTGCGTGGTGAACTGCGCCACCGCAAGTATACTGACAGGTTTTATGGGATTGGCAACAACACTACATTAGAAGACGAAGGCAAGTATGCCTTCAACTTTGTGAGTGCCCGGTTAGGGGGATTAAAAAATATAGGTCATCGTGTGTTTGTAGGACTCGATTTCCTGCTGACAAATTACTACAACCTGAGTTACGACTCGCTGAGCGAGGGCCGCGAGAGCCTGCTGCAGGCGCAGGAGATACCAGGCTACAAAGGTGGCCTGAACAGCGGAGCAGGTTTGGTATTTCTGCTGGATACCCGCGATAACACTGCTTTTGCCAGCAGGGGGGTGCTCTTCGAAGCCTCTGTTTACAATTTCGGAAAAATGCTGGGCGGTGATTTTGATTACCGGAACGTGAACCTCAACTTCAGCAAGTACTTTGAAGTGCGGCCAGGGCGGGTGCTGGGCTTTAATACAGTGCTCAACCTGAACAACGGTGAAGTGCCAGTGATGCGCATGGCGACTGCCGGAGGAGACAGGATTCTGCGCGGTTATGCCCGCAACCGCTTCTTAGACGATAATTTTGCCGGCACCCAGGTAGAGTACCGCTTCCCGCTGTACCGCAGATTTGGCCTGACTACGTTCGCTGGCATAGGCGATGTATTCGATAAGCCTTCTGATGTAGAATTCTCCAACATAAAATATTCCATCGGTTCCGGACTCCGCTACGCCCTTAACAAAGAGCAGAAACTGAACATCCGCATTGATGTAGGCTATGGCCGTGAGGGTAGTAACTTATACATAGTTATTGGAGAGGCCTTTTAGCCTGCTGAAGAAGAGAAAATCTCTTTAACTAAATACTAAATCTATAGCTGCTTCTTGCCTGCAGTAGTTCCTATGCACATGCTAAGGCATTAGCAGACAGAGCCTTCACCTCCATATTATATTTTTTTACTTTAAAAAATAACTTTTCTAATCAGCTTTAGCATACCCAAAGACGGCTTTAACGTAAGTAAATCCAACAAATCATGTTTACACGTTTATGCACATGAAAAGCGTCCAGCCTGTCTTTCTCCTGCTTCTCTTCTTTCTGCTGTTTGTTACTGCGCAGCCCGCTGCCGCTCAGACCAAACCGCTCGCTATAGAGGAAGTTGACGAGAACCGTACGAAAAGAGGCCTCATACCTGCGCCGGTTGTATACTATACCCCAAACACTAAATTTGCTTTCGGGGCTAGTTTGGTGGGCTATCTGAAGCTAAGGAGCAAGATAGATACCTCTTCTACCAGACTCTCCATTGCCAGGTTGTTCACCGATTTCACGACGAACAGGCAGACGCACCAGTTCCTTTTCTGGAACATCTTTACCCGGGAAGAAAATTACCTGATGCGCGGCGAGATACGCCACCGCGTCTTCCGCGACCGCTTTTTCGGTATCGGAAACGCTACGCCCGACGAGGCGGAAGAGGTGTTCTGGTACAGCTACATAAGCGGCAGGTTTGCCCCGCTGAAGAACATTGGGAACCGCGTTTTCATCGGCCCCGATTTTCAGATCGCCAACTACTATGACACCGATCTAAACCCTGCCAACGGAGAAATGCAGAGCCAGTTGCTTCGGAACAAAATAGCTGGCTACGACGGGGGAATGAATTTAGGCTTAGGTGTGACAGTGGTAAATGACAACAGGAACAACATTGCCTTCCCGAGCAGCGGCTATTACCTGGAAGCATCAGCACACCGCTTCAGTGAATCTTTTGGCGGTGACTTCAACTACAACAACTATAACTTTATTGCCAGCAAATACTGGGGCCTGAAGCCTGACCATGTGTTGGCTGGTAATATAACCCTGAACCTGAACAGCGGTGAGGTTCCTGTACAGCGGTTAGCCACTGCCGGCGGCGAACAAATCCTGCGCAGCTACACCCGGAATCGCTTCCTGGCCGATAACTTCGCGGGCGTACAGGCAGAATACCGCTTCCCGCTTTTCTGGCGTCTGGGTATGGTGGCCTTTGCGGGAGCCGGCGAAGTATTCGATGATTTCTCCGACACAGATTTTTCCACTATCAAATATTCAGTGGGCACTGGTTTCCGATTAAGGTTGCTGCCGGAAGAGAAACTTCACTCCCGCCTGGACATAGGCCTGGGTAGGGAAGGAATAGCCATCAGCGTTGGCTTAGGTGAGGCGTTTTAGCTAAACAGGCAGAACAGATTCAATTATATACCTCACTCCTATGCATAAAAGCGAAGCTAAACTCGGCTCCACAAAATTTTGCATATAGCTTTTATACGATAAATATGCTCCAGGAGAAACAGGAGACACCTCATCATCTAATTCTATATCATTATAAATTTAATCAATTTGGTTGATAACCTGCACTCGGATAGCTTTGAACCATAAGACAAACACTTCAAAGCCATTTACCATGAGTGATAAAGAAAAAAGCCTCCGACTAACAACTGCTTCCGGCACACCCTACTACGAACACGAAGACAGCCAAACCGCTGGACCACGCGGCCCTATCCTGCTTCAGGACTACATCCTGCACGAAAAGTTGGCCCACTTCAACCGCGAGCGCATCCCGGAGCGCGTTGTACATGCCAAAGGCTCCGGTGCCTATGGTACCTTTACTGTTACCCACGACATCACAAAGTACACCCGCGCCAAAGTATTCAGCGAAATTGGGAAAGAAACCCGCGTATTCCTGCGCTTCTCTACAGTAGGCGGTGAAAAAGGCAGCGCCGACAGCGAGCGCGACCCACGTGGCTTTGCCCTTAAGTTCTATACAGAAGACGGCAACTGGGATTTGGTAGGCAATAACACGCCCGTATTCTTCATAAAAGACCCGAAGAAATTCCCTGATTTTATACATACCCAAAAGCGCGACCCGTACACCAACACCAAGAGTGCAACCATGATGTGGGATTTCTGGAGTCTGAACCCGGAGAGCCTGCACCAGGTACTGATTCTGATGAGCGACCGCGGCACGCCAATCTCTTACCGCCACATGCACGGTTTTGGTAGCCACACCTTCGCCTTTATTAATGCAGAAAATGAGCGCCACTACGTGAAGTTTCACTTCAAGACCCTGCAGGGCATCCAGAACTTCTCAGATGCAGAAGCAACGAGAATGAAAGGCATTGACCCGGACCAGGCACAGCGTGACCTGGTGGAGGCTATCGACAGAGGCGACTTCCCACGCTGGGCATTAAAAGTGCAAATAATGACAGAGGAGAAAGCTGCCAGTTATAAGTGGAATCCCTTTGATGTAACGAAAGTATGGTCTCAAAAAGACTTCCCGCTGATTGACGTAGGGGTACTGGAATTGAACGAGAACCCGGACAATTATTTTGCGCACGTAGAACAGGCAGCCTTTGCTCCTGCCCACATTGTAGACGGTATCTCCTTCTCACCAGACCGCATGTTGCAGGGCCGCATACTGAGTTACCCGGATGCGCAGCGTTACCGAATAGGTGCCAATTACGAGCAGATCCCGGTAAACAGGTGCCCGTTTGCGGTAAACAATTACCAGCGCGACGGAGCCATGCGCATAGACGGAAACGGCGGCAGCAAGCCAAACTACTTCCCAAACAGCTTCGACAACATTTACAATGATGAGGTTTACAGGCAGAAGGCGGAAAACCTGGGCCAGAATGTGGTGGCTGGCTGGTATGACCGCAACGGTGCAGGTGAAAACGACCACTACACACAGCCTGGCGACCTGTTCCGTTTGATGACTTTGGAGGAGAAGCAGAACACCATCAACAACATTATGGGTGCCATGAAAGGCATCACCGGCCCGAAGAAAGATGACATCATCAACCGCCAGCTGTGCCACTTCTTCCGTGCCGACATTGGTCTGGGAATGGGAATAGCACAAGGCCTGGGTGTTGACATTGTGCAGCATGCGAATGCGCTGCAGCCTAATTAAGGGATCAAGTGCAATTTACTCAAAAGCAGCACGGGTTATACCCGTGCTGCTTTGCTTTTTGATGCAATCTTTTTGAGCAAATGCAGGAAAAAAGGAACTTCAAATGCATTCTGGGTGTATAATTAGAAAATACATGAACACATGATCATATATTTTCCATACAATTTCCACAGATTCCACAGAGCATGGATAACTTGAAAGTGCGGTTAGACAAGAAAAGACTGGAAAGGGCTGCTAATGTACTTAAATGCGTAGCTCACCCGATGCGTATCAGCATCATTGATTTACTGGAGCAGCGCAAGCGGCTGACGGTAACCCAACTGCAGCAGGTCCTTGAGATAGAGCAGTCGCTTCTGTCGCACCATCTCATCAACATGCGCGACAAGGGGATTGTAAACACGCACCGGGAAGGCAAGAACATCTACTATTCGCTCACCGACACGTCGCTTACAGATATCATAGACATTATCAATAAAGGCAAAGCACTATAGCCTCCTTCACCTCGCTCCTACTGCCCTCCTGTTGTTGAAAATAAGAGGCTTCACCTGCAGTATAAAGCGCTGAATTTTATACATTTGAGTAACCAGAACCTGGAGTACTAAAAACGAATTTCTATGAGAGCCATCTTGCTTGCCATCCTCATCCTAACCACATTCAGTTGCGCCGCACCTCAGCAAAGCACTCCGGTAAAGGTTCAGAACCTGAGCACACAGGAGTTTAAAAGACAGCGCCTGGGTAACAAGACTATGGTAGTAGATGTGCGCACGCCGGAAGAATTTGCAGACGGTCATTTGACTGGCGCTATTAACTCAGATTACAGAGGCGGAGATTTTGCGGAGGAAATAAAGACCTGGAAGAAGAACAAAGTATATTACCTGTACTGCGCCTCCGGAAACCGAAGCGGCAAAGCCGCTGAGCTTATGAAGGCAGCTGGCTTCCAGCACATTTACAACATTGGCGGCTACCAGGCTTTAAGAGAAGCAGGCTTGCCTACCGAACAAGGTATGGATGAATAAAAGAACAGAAGCATGAAGGGCAGGAGTTTTAGATACTCCTGCCCTTCATGCTTTCAGACAGCTGTTACCTAACTGTCTCCTGCTGTTGTTCTTTCAAGCTTCCTTGCCCAAAGGCTTATTGAATTTGAATTCCCAATCACCGGAGCAAAGTTAAACTTCCTTCACGTAGGTTTATTTGAAAATGACAAAAGAAGGTATACTGTGCACATGCAAGGATTTCCTGTAACGACAATTGATAATAGAACTAAAATCATATGATAGTGCGTGTTTCCTGCCTATGTTAATAACCTGTTGATAAATGCTCTCCCGCTAACTTGTAATATGCCCACATCCTGCTGTATCTTAGAGCTGAACAGGAGATAAGAAAAGGGATATGCGCGTACTACACACTTCAGACTGGCACCTGGGCCAGCGCCTCGTTAACCTCGAACGGACAGAAGAACACCAGCATTTCCTGAACTGGTTGCTGCAAACAATTGAGGTTCAGCAGGTCGAGGCACTGATTATGGCGGGCGATGTTTTCGACAACGGTGCCCCCTCCAACACGGCTCTCAAGCTATACTACGACTTCCTGCGCAGGGTATGCGCCACCTGTTGCCGTCATATCATCATCACGGGCGGTAACCATGATTCGGTTTCTACTCTCAATGCTCCACGGGAGTTGCTGGAGTGCTTCAATATATACGTAATCGGTGGTGCCACACCTGATCCACTGGATGAACTGATTGAACTGCGAAACACACAGGGCGAACTGGAACTGGTGGTTTGCGCCGTTCCCTTCCTCCGCGACCGCGATATCAGGTTGTCTGTAGCAGGCGAGAGCTATGAAGAGCGTGAGAAACGCATTAAAGAAGGTATAGCCGCGCATTACGAGGCTTTTGTGCCGCATCTGCAAAAGTATAAGGAGCAAAAAATTCCAGTGGTGGCAACAGGGCATTTGTTTGCCGCCGGCAGCTCCGCCTCCGAAAGTGAAAAAGAAATACATGTGGGCAACCTCGGGCAGATTGGCGCAGACCAGTTCCCGAAGGAGTTTGACTATGTCGCACTCGGGCACCTGCACCGTCCGCAGCAGGTAAACAAGCGGCACCACATCCGTTACTCCGGCTCTCCCATTCCGTTTTCCTTCAGCGAGGTAACCGACAAAAAGGTAAACTACGTGCTCGAGTTCAGGGATGGGAAACTGGCTGACCTGCAGGAACTGGAAATCCCCTGTTGCCGCAAGTTGGTGCGCTTCAAAGGGCCTCTGGAGAAAGTGAAGCAGCAACTGGCAGTCTTCGATAACAGCGACTACACGCTGACTGCCTGGGCCGAGATACAGGTAGAACTGGACACGCTCCTCCCCGACCTGAACCAGCAGTTGGAGGAGGTACTGTCGCTGAAGACCGGTATACAACTGCTCATTCACCGGCCACCCCTTATCAAAGCCTCCAGCCAAACGCTGGAGCAGCAGGTACAGGAGGAAGTAGACCTGCATACTCTCCGTGAAAAGGACGTGTTCCTCAAGCGCTGTGAAAGCACCTACCCCGACAGCGATCATACAGAACTGCTTTCGACTTTCTCAGAGCTACTGGAGTTGATGGGACAGGTAGAAGAAAGTTAAAAGAAGTTAAAGAGTTAGAAAATTAAGAAGTTAGAGAATTAAATTTAAAGTGACCTCGCAGCGTGCGCAGCTCCTGCGAGTGTCTGGATTTCTTTCGCTGCGCACGCTGCGAGTTTTACCGAACACCAGCAAGTGAAAATTTGCTTATCACTTGCTTTATACCAAGTATAAAACAGCCAAAGCATACACCCATGAAAATCCTCTCTGTCCGTTTCCAGAACCTGAACTCGCTGAAGGGTGAGCATGAAATCCGCTTTGACCAGAGCCCGCTGGCCGATGCCGGGCTCTTTGCTATTACCGGCCAGACCGGTGCCGGCAAAACAACTATACTGGATGCGATTACAGTGGGCCTGTATGGGCTAGTGCACCGCCACAGCAGTGATAAGCCGCTGGAGCTGATGACGCGCCACACGGCAGAGTCTTTTTCGGAGGTGGAATTTGAGGCGAACGGCAAGCGCTACCGCTCAAGGTGGCAGATTCGCCGCAGCCGGGGCAAGGTAGACGGTAACATGCAGCCGGTGCACATGGAGTTTTGCGACCTGGAGGATGATAAACCATTTGACCTGAAGCCAAGCCAGGTGCCGGAGAAGGTAGCGGAAATCTGCGGGCTGGATTACAACCAGTTTCTCCGCTCCGTCATGCTGTCGCAGGGCGATTTTGCACGCTTCCTGAAAGCAAACCCGAACGAGCGCAGCAACTTGTTAGAGAAAATAACCGATACCGGCATCTATTCCGAAATTTCAAAATCAGCCTACGAAAAAGCGAAAACTGAGCGGCAGAAGCGGGAGGAACTGGAGCGCCGCCTGCAGGACAACAAGCTGCTACCGGAAGAACAGCACCAGGCGTATAAGCAAAGCATTGTAGAGTTAGTAGGTCAGGAGACAGCGCTACAGAAAGAAATTGCCGCCTTGCAGGAGCAGCTGCAGTGGCTGCAGAAAATGCAGCAACTGCAGGGCGCAAAGCAGCAGCGCGAAGCGGAACTACAGGTGCAGGTGCAGAAGCTGGAACAATTGCAGCCTGAGTTCCGAAAACTGCAGCAGCATGAGCAGGCAAACCAGTATGTGGGTGAACTGACGGAGATACGGGCTGCGGATAGCAAAGTAGTAGAAGTGCAGGAGCAACTCCTGACACTGGAGAAGCAGCTACCTGTGCTGGAAGCGGAGCTGGAACTGGCAGGAAAGGTTGCGACGGAGGCTGTCAAGGCCCATCAGCAGCAGGAAGAAGTGCTGCAAAAACTGGAACCACTACTGGAGCAGGTCACAAAGCTTGACCAGCAACTGCAAACCGCCCGGGAGGCTTACCTGAAGGACAAAAACGGGTATCAGGATTTTGAAACTGCCCTGAAACAAGAACAAAGCCTGTTACCTGAAAAGCAACAGGAGCTGGAAAAGCTGACAAAGGAAGCCACTGCGCTCAGAAGCTGGCTGGACACAAACCAGCACCTGCAGGATTTGCGCGAAAACCTGCCCGAAATCCGGCAGACCCTGAAAGACCTGCACGAAGTAGAGCAAAAGCTAAAGGAAAACCAAAAAGAGCAGCAGGAGATACAAAGCCTGCGGGAGCTGGAGGCGCAACAGGTAAACCAGCTCATAAAGGAACAGGGGCAGCAACAGGAGCTGCAAAAAGCCCTGGATAAGCAAAAACAGGAAAAGCTGTTACAGCTTCAGGAAATACTCTCCGACAAAAGTATGGATGAACTGGAGCAGGCGGCACAGGCACAGCCCGCGGTGCTGGCCCGTTACGAACGCTTAGCTGAATTTGCGCATCAGCATGCCACGCTGCAGCAGAAGCTTAAAAACCTGCAGGAACAAGTTGCACAGCTAGAGCAGGAAGCGGCTGCTCATAAATCAAAATTAACCGAAACACAGGAAAGCTATACGGCTGCAGCAGAACGACTGGAAGACCTGCAGAAGTTGGTGACCTTACAGCAGCGCATACAGGAGTATGAGCAGGCGCGGCATACTCTGAAACCAGAAGAGCCCTGCCCCTTGTGCGGCTCTGCCCATCATCCTTTTGTGGAAGGAGAATATACTTTCAGCCTGTCTGAGGAAGAGCAGAAAAGAGACAAGCAGCAGGCATTGGTCACTGCGCTGCAGCAAAACCTGCACACGTTACAGCTGCAAATTAGTACTTTGCAGCCAAAGCAACAGCTGGCCACACAGGCCAAAGCAGAAGCCGAATCAGAAACAGAACGCCTGCGGCTGTCCTTTGCCCAGCTAGCAGAAGGAGTGGCATTAAACCTGACCATTGAGGAAGCCGCAAAGCTATCGGACATGCTTCAAAGCCAAAGGCAGGCGCTGGACCAACTGCATAAAACATTGGCGCACGCTCGCAGCCTGAGCCGCGAAGTTGAAGGTATTAACCAGCAGCTGATGCAGCTACGCGAGGCGCAGGTACAGGCGCAGGGCAAATACGCTCAACTGCAACACTCGGATAAGCTACATCAAACACAGCTGCAAAAGCTGGAAGCTGCTTTACAGGACCAGCGGGAACAACAACAGGCACATACGGAGATAGCGGAGTCCTTTGCGGCCACTTATCGCCTGGCCTTTAAACCGGAGACAAGACAGGAGTTCCAGCAAACACTGGAGCAGCAGGCTGCTGTGCACCAGCAGAAGCAGCAGGCCCTGGAGCAGATGCGTGAAAAGTATATCGAGCTGAAAGAGCAGGTAAAGGCCCTGCAGGCAAAGGTGCAGGAGAAAGAGCAGGAGCTGAAAGAGCGGCAGGAGAACCTGAAACTGGAACACATCAGGCTTACGGAGCTGAAGGAATCCCGCACGCAGCTTTTCGGGGAGAAGGCCCCACAGCAGGAGCGGCAGCTTGCTCAGCAGGAACTGCGCAGGCTCGCCAGCCAGGCTGAGGAAGCCCGCGCAAATCATCAGAAAAAGCAACAACAACTGCAGGAGGCACGGCAACGACGGACGGAGTGCACCTCAAAACATCAGCAGAATAAATCAGTGCTCGACAGGCTGCGCGATGGCTTGCTGCAGGTGTTGCAGCAGAAAGGCATTGCTACCATAGAGTCCCTCAGCCAGATGCTTCTGGAACGTGACGAAGCCGACCGGTTGGCGAACCTGAAAGCACAAACGGAAAAGCACCTGACAGAGCTTCGCAAGTCGTTGAGTGATGTGCGGCACGAACTGGAGATAACGCAGGCGAAACAGCTTACGTCGGAAAGTATGGAGGCACTGCAGGGAGCGTACGCTGAGAAGGCAAGGCAGCAGCGGGAGTTGATAGAGCAGCACGCCCGCTTCCAGCAACTGTTGGAGCAGGACGCCGCACAGCGCGCCAAAAACAAGGAACTGGCCGAACAGCTGCAAACACAGCAACTGGTATGCAACCGCTGGGACCAACTGGCTGACCTGATTGGCTCCGCAGATGGAAACAAGTTCAGCCGTTTTGCACAGGGACTTACACTGGCCAAGCTGGTAGAGCTTGCTAACCGCCACCTGCAGAAGCTCAACGACCGCTACCGCATCCTCAAGTCATCGGAAGAAGACCTGGAGCTGCTTATCGTGGATACGTACCAGGCAGAAGCTATCCGGCCAATGAACACACTTTCGGGTGGGGAGAGCTTCCTGGTAAGCCTTGCCCTGGCCCTGGGCCTCTCCGACCTTGCCGGTCGCCGCACCCAGATTAACTCGCTGTTTATTGACGAAGGCTTTGGTACGCTGGATGCCGAAACCCTTGACGCTGCCATATCCACCCTGGAGAATTTACAGGCCGGTGGCAAAATGATTGGCATCATTTCCCATGTGGAGGCACTGAAGGAACGCATCAGTACGCAGATACGGGTGCAAAAGAAAGCCGGCGGCGTAAGTAAGGTGGAGATTGTGGGGTGGTGATTGTAGTAAGAGACAGGCGGTAAAAGATAAACAAACGCACTATAGTATATCCGGTGGCCTCTCTTTATTTTTGTAGAAGGCCCTACTGACCCATGAGAAAATACTTCCACCTTTTGCTCGCCCTTACGCTCTGTGCTACCCTGTCCTGCAAACAGAGCAGCCGGGAAGAAGCACAGGAGCAGTTCAGGCAACGGCAACAAGCTGTAGTAGAGCGTAACGAAAATCTTGATGAAACCTCTCCTGCTGAAACGACAGAGGAAGTGCCATCTACAGTTGAAGAGGCAGAGGAAACTGCTCCTGCCAGACCCACAACGACTGCCGGGGATAAAGTAATTGGGGTAAAAGACGGAGACACGATAGAACTGCTGCGCAACGGCCAACCGGAAACTGTGCGCTTGTATGGCGTAGATACCCCGGAGAAAAAGCAGGCTTACGGAGAAAAATCAAAGCAATTTACCTCAGACCTGGTGTTTGGGAAAACGGTGCGGTTGATTCCCCATAACAAAGACAGGTACGGCCGCACGGTAGGAACCATTATGCTGCCCGATGGGCGAAGCCTGAACGAAGAACTGGTAAAGAACGGTCATGCCTGGCATTATACTGCTTACTCAAAAGACAAAAACCTGGCAAACTTAGAGGCTGATGCCCGCCGGTTTAAGCGCGGCCTGTGGCAGGACCCCAACCCGGTGGCGCCATGGGATTTCCGGAAAGAGAAGCGCAGCGGGAACAGTACGAAAGAGGCTGCAGCCAGCACGGCACCCATACCAGCAGGAGCCACAAAACGCACCGTATACCTCTGCAACAGCAGTGGCTCAAACGTGTACCACCTCACCAAAACATGCCACGTGCTGAAGCGTTGCAAGCAGGAAGTATTGGCCGTAACAGAGGCAGCCGCAATCCGGGAGTACGACCGAAGAGCAGACAAGACCTGCAGCAATCCGTAATTCTTAACCTTTGGTAATTCGCCATTCTACTAAATGAACTTCACCCTACCGACCAGAATAGTTAATGCCTTCAGAAAGGGGCTGCTTTTGTCCTTTACATGTATGGCTTTTTCCTGCCAGGAAACAGATAAGACAGCTGACACACCATTAGCGGAAGCAGAAACGGCCGCCTCTCTAACTGATACAACTGGGATGAGACCTGCGCCAACCTTTTTTGTTATTCCGCCGGATCTGGCAGAGAAGCGTGTCTGGATCTGTGAAAATACAGCCTCTGATCTTTTTCATGTGCAGCATGATTGCCCGGTACTAGTAGAATGCAAGGGCAAAGGGAGCTTTCGTAATCTAACCATTGTCCGTGCCATTGAAGACTTTGGCCGCTACAACTGCCAGACATGCAGTGAAGGGCTTAATCATATTTTCGATGAAGAGCTGGTACGGTAGAAAATGCTCTCCATGTTAAACTGAAAAACTGTTTCAGCCGGCCTTGATTGTAATGTCTGTTTGCAGTTTTTTTGCAAAGCTGCTTTGTATTCTTGTTAACCAGGTTTCACTATAGGTTCCTGTTGCCGCCAACCTGCTTAAGGTGAGCATCCTTTGGGGTGCTCCGCTACATATACATTGTTGGCTGAAGTTGCTCTTCTTTTTCTGTTGTCAGTTCTTTATCTTTTGCTTTGATTTCTGATAGTATGGATTCCAGGACTGGAAGCATGTTATTCAAACTGTTCGTCTTTATGAGGAAATTCCAGACTGGCTCAAATTTTTTCCAGCCACCAGTATAGAAGAAGTGTTTGTGCGACTGATGGTTAAAGCTGGATTTGAAAACATTTGACCAGCTGTAAAACTCTTTGTAAGCCCAGTCATACCCATTTTTAAGTTCATCTGCCGTCAGATTCGTCGTCTGGTAAACTACATTTCTTGTATCGTACAAGTCCCAGTTCCTTGTTAGAATACGGCCTTGCTGCTCCATGTCTTCATACAGCTTTGTGCCTGGATACGGCGTTAAAACATGATAAGTCGAAGTTGTGATGGAGTTTTTAACTCCCCAGTCTACTGTCCGCTTAAAAACATCTGCATCGTCTTCATCCAGTCCTGAAACATAACTGCCGTAATTGCTTTTGGGAGACACTGGATTTGATAGTATTGTAAGTGGTGGTTCAATTAATGTTTTTTCTGCCACCTGTTTAAGTAAAAACCTACTCACGCCTATATCTTCCGGATCTAATATAACAACTTCTTTATAACTATCAGGCAGTTTTTAGATTTTGTACAATAGAAAGCTCTGATAAACCGATGGGACTTGTTAAACCTTGCTGCTTATGCATCCCCCCAGCTTAAAGCACAGGTATATACCCCTGCTCCAGCGGTTACGTCTCCCGGAAAAGCCCAGCACTTGTCTTCAGAGTGGCACCTAGTGCAACTATTCAGGAACAGCAGAAAGAAATAAAGCATAGGAGCTAAACCAATTGAGCACGGTAAGCCATCTACTTTCTTCTGAACAAGCTTATGGATTTACCGTAAACCCTATCGCTTTAAGGCATGATTAGCAGTTGGTACATTGAACTTCCTTCTATATCAGCTTGTTATGAGCCAATCAAGTTTAATGTTTTAACATTTTATTGCTTTATAATAAGCTTTAATTTTATTTTGTAGTCCTGACCTTTTCATTTGTGCAGGGGATTAATTAGTTGAGTCATGGAAAAGAAGATACATCTCGAAATTACAGACCAGGAACTGTCACGGCTTGAGGAGACAGTGAATGTGATGATATTTAAGTTGCAAAAGGATTGGTGTGAAAGCGAAGACGTGCTGCAGTACAAGAGCCTGCTGGCAAAACTGCAATCTGCTTTCAGCCGTGGCGAGGTTGTGAGCTAAGGGATTTCCGGTTTCTAAAGGCAGTTACTCCTCAACCAGCAACATAAATATAGTAAGAAAGGCTTCGCATCAGATGCGGAGCCTTTCTTTTTCTGAAGATAGTGAAGCCTACTTTAACTTCTGGCCATGTAGCACCAGCAGCGGCACTTCTGCCTGGTACGTCAGGCGCTCCGCCAGGCTCTGTGAGAAAAGTGCTTTAAGGAAGCCTTTCTTTCGCCGTACAATCGCCAGTACTTCACCGCCGGCTCTTTTAAAGTAGTTCTTGAGTCCCTCATCGCGGTGCTTGTTCACTATTTCCTGAAAACTCATCGGCACATTCGGAAACAGTTCCTGAAGATCTGCCCAGAACTGCTCAGCCTCATCGCTATGAGAGTCTTCCTGCGACTTCACTACGTGCACCACATCTATCTGCGATCCGAAGAAGCTGCCAATCTGAACTACCTGCGTCAGGGCGTTTCTGTCCTCTACGCTATAGTCAGAGGCATAAATTATTTTTCCGAAGCCCGGTTTTGGTGCTGTGGATGGAATGGATAGCACCGGGCATTTCACTTCCTCAATTACAGCTTCGGTATTGCTTCCAATCAGCAACTCCTCCAATGTGTTGTCTAAACCGGTTGTGCCCATCACTATCAGGTCGTAGCCTCCCTGCGCAGTCAATTCCTCTGCAATATCTGTTAGCAGCGCCTCTTTCACTAAGTAGTCGCAGGTGAAGCCCCCATCACCGTTTGCGCCATACTTTCTTTCCATTTCAATACACAGCGAGTTCAGCTTTAAAGCGGCGTCGCGCTTCTGCTCCCCCAGCAGTTCGCTTGCCACTAAGGCTGTTTCAGATGTATCCACGATAGGCAGGTGCAGCACATGCAACAGCGACAGGTGTGCTCCCGCATGCTGCGCAATGTAAACAGCATAGTCCATTGCCTTCCCCGAGGTTTCGGAAAAGTCAACGGGACATAAAATTTTTTCCATATTAAGTTGCTTTGTTTGGTTTAGCTTGTGAATATATCACTATTTCACGATGTATACGGAAAGCAACAGAAGAAATGGCAATTTTAAATTCAATAACTCACACAGCATCTCCAAATGGCTGTTTAGGCTGCATCAGAACCCTTATTACAACTGGAAAACCGGAAGAGTGAAGAGTTAAAAGACGTAACCAGTTTTCATTCAGGCACCAGGCAGCAGTGCACGCGCACTTACCTCTCCTGGTGAGCATACCTGTTTGACCTTGCCAGTTCCTCGTTTACCTGATCAGCTCTTTTACTTCTTTCCAGGTCCAGTTATACCTGGGTTGGATACTTTTGTAGCTCTCGCGATAGTAATTTACCACCACTTCCTTCAGTTGACTGACAGGAATGGAGGAAGAATAAATCTCCCGCTCCGTTGGGTTATCATAGGCTTCTGTGCGGCTAAGTTTGTCGCCATCAAGACGAAGCAAGGGTCCGGTATCTGTCACGGAGTCATGGGTCCAGCGGTGGCTAGTGGTTTCCAGTTCGTTCAGGCGCTCTGCCAGTGGGGCCATGCTCAGTCGCGGAAGCGTAGGCCTGGAAGCAATGTCTACCCAGGTAGTATACTTATACTCCAGTTCATACTTGTTCTGATCGTAACAGGCCAGTACCATATCAAACCCTTGGGTGCGGCTGAAGAGGGCGTAGTAGTGCACAGGGTGCGGTGTCTGAATGATGATAAGGCCAATCTCTGGGTGGCGTGTTATGTTGGTGTCCGGCTTATACATATCGCGGTAACCCAGCAGCACACCCCCTACTTCATCTTCCCAGGCACCTCTTTCCCAGTCAGGGTCCTGCAGCACCCGGCCAAACTCCCGGAGAAAATACTTGAATTTCTGAACGCACTGCGCAGCCTCCTTCTCTTCCGCTTCATCGGCAGCGAAAGGTTTATAAAATAACTCCCGCTCTTTGGCATTTATCCAACATACCAGCTTCAGGGCCTCTCCTGCCAGCGGGTGGTTCAGGTCAAGCTCCCGGAAATCCCCTATCAGAGCCATTTGCCGCAGCAACTCCTCGTGCTCCAGTGCCTGCTCCGGGTTCAGCAGCGCCCACACACCCACAAAGCCGTCTATGTCAAAATGGTTTGCAGACACATAAGGCAGATTCAGTTCGGGAAGGTTCTGCCGCAGTGCATGCAGCACAATAGCAGCGCTGGTGTCGTCCTGTATAGCAGCAGGTGTAGGGGCACCCCTCCAATGCGAGAGCATAAAACCATTCGCATGGGTACTGTCCACCACAATCGCTTTCTTATTTTTAACTTCTGAAAAAGGAATGAACTGTTTTTTATGCATGGCCTAAAATTGCATTGCTGTGTACTAAGACGCAAACTGTTGATAGGTTTAATTGCTGAATTATTAAATTGCCGGCCTGTACAGCAGAAGAACAGCGAACAACTAATATGCTGCTAATAAACAATGGCAGATGCTGCCACATCAAATTTAATATTCCGGCATGGCTTTAAAAGATATTTACGCAACCTCCCTCACATTGCTCACTGACCTGTACCAGCTTACCATGGCGTACGGTTACTGGAAGAAAGGTATGGCAGAACAGGAAGCTGTTTTCCATTTATACTTCCGTAAGAACCCGTTTAAGGGAGGATACACCATAGCCGCCGGTTTAGAGCATGTGGTGCAGTATTTACAGGAGCTGCAGTTTCGGGAGGAGGATCTGGCTTATTTAGCCGGCCTGAAAGGAAACCAGGGGCAGCCGCTGTTTGAGCAGGGCTTTATCCAGTACCTGAAGGAACTGGAATTTACTTGTAGCGTAGATGCCATTCCGGAAGGTACTGCCGTATTCCCCAACGAGCCCCTGGTGCGGGTAAGAGGCCCTTTGTTGCAGGCGCAGCTGATAGAAACGCCCCTGCTCACCATCATCAACTTCGAGACTTTGATAGCCACCAAGGCTGCCCGCATTGCCGACGCAGCCAAAGGAGACCAGGTAATTGAGTTTGGCATGCGTCGCGCGCAGGGCATTGACGGTTCCCTGTCGGCTTCAAGAGCCGCCTATATTGGCGGCACCAGCGCTACTTCCAACTTATTGGCGGGGCAGCTATACGGTATTCCGGTAAAAGGCACACATGCCCACAGCTGGGTACAGGCCTTCGACTCGGAGGAGGAAGCTTTTGCCGCGTATGGAGAGGCGTTTCCACAGGATTCTGTTTTCCTGGTGGATACCTATGATACCCTGGAAGGTGTGAAAAATGCGATTGAAACTGCGAAAAAGCTTCAGCCGAAGGGCTTTAAGTTCGGTGGCATCCGGCTAGACTCCGGAGACCTGACGTACCTGAGCGTAGAAGCCCGTAAGTTGCTGGACAGCGCCGGCTTTACCGACACCAACATTGTGGCCAGTAACGATTTGGATGAGCACATCATCACAAGCCTGAAGCACGAAGGCTCTAAAGTGAGTGTTTGGGGTATAGGCACTAAAATGGTGACCGCTTACGACCAGCCTGCCCTGGGTGGCGTATACAAGCTGGCAGCGTTAAAGCAGCAGGACGGCAAGTGGGAGTATAAAGTAAAACTGTCGGAGCAACGGGCAAAAACTTCTAACCCCGGTATACTACAGGTGCGCCGCTTCTACGACGACAAAGGCAACATAGCCGACATGATTTACAACGAACTGCAGCCACTGCCCGAACACCTGCAGATTGTGGACCCATTGGACAGCACCCGCCGCAAAACCATAGCGCCGGTAACGGCCTCGGAAGAACTGCTGGTACCCATTTTCGAAAGAGGACAACTTGTTTATACCTTGCCTGACTTGCTCACCATCAAGGCCCGCACAAAAACACAGCTCGACAGGCTGCACGAAAGTATTCGCCGCTACCTGAACCCGCACAGTTACCCTGCCGGCTTAGAGGAAAGCCTGCATCAGTATAAAACGGAGCTCATCCTGAAACTGAGAAGTTAGCTCATCGCCGCTTGCCTCTCCTGTTGGCGATGCGCTGAATGCGTTTGCCGCGGACCCACTTCAGGTACTTCTGCAATGGCTCTGCCCTTTGCAGAGCAGGTATGGTATTGTATTCCGTAGCCAGATCGCGGTTGGTAAAAGTTAGATGGATGGTACTGTGGCAGGGCTGGCAAAGTTCAGCGGTAGCCCCGTAGCGGCCTCCCTCCTCACGCGGAATGAGGTGGTGCCGCGACAGGCTTTGTACCTCTCTTCCACAAAGTTCACAAACTGCTTCTTCCTGCTTTTTTGCCATTGTTTTTACAAACCGTACCTGATACTTTTCCTACAGAAAACAATTGAGCTGAGTTGATAGTTTAAAGAAATTCATCCTATAGAACTTACACACAGAAGCAGGGACACAATGCCTGTTTATGCCTACTTTTGCTCTCTTACATTGAATATCAACCTATGAAATCCTCTCCACAAGAGCCTGCAGATATAACAATTGCCGAATCCGATATCGTTGTCCCTAAGAAGGTTATCCGGGAGGGGCTGTTGATTTTTTTACTCGCTGCCATCCAGTTCACGCACATGATAGATTTTGTGATCATGATGCCGCTTGGCCCGCAGTTGATGCGCGTGTTTGGCATTTCTCCAAAGGAGTTTGGCTTGCTGGTGTCGTCTTACACGTTTAGTGCGGCTGTGGCTGGTTTTCTGAGCGCCCTTGTCATAGATCGTTTCGACCGTAAGCATGCGCTGCTCGGTTTGTACCTGGGCTTTACCATAGGCACACTGGCCTGTGCCATGGCACCCACCTATGAGTTGCTGCTGGTAGCAAGAATACTATCCGGTGCTTTTGGCGGTGTGTTAGGTGCTTTGCTGCTGGCCATTATCGGGGATGCCATTCCGGAGAAACGGCGCGGTGCTGCCACAGGCAAGGTGATGGCTGCCTTTTCAGTGGCCTCTATAGCCGGCATTCCGATTGGTTTGTACCTGGCCAGCCAGACAAGCTGGCATGCCCCATTTTACCTGGTGGCAGCGCTGAGCTTTATTGTTCTTTTAGTTGGGTTCTTCTTTCTGCCAACCATGCGCGGCCACCTGAGCAATGCTACTTCAGAGAGCCCTTTCCTCGTAATCCGGAACATACTGAGGATACGGAACCTGCAGTGGGCTATGGCTTTAACGGTAGCCCTGACAATGGCAGGCTTTTTTGTAGTGCCTTTCATCAGCCCCTATATGGTAGCCAATGTGGGCTTCGAAGAGGCTGAACTGAGCTATATTTACCTGTTTGGTGGCTTGGCGACAGTGTTTACTTCGCAGTGGGCCGGCCGGCTGGCAGATAAACATGGGAAGAAGCGTGTGTTTGCTATTGCCGCCTTGCTTTCCATCCTTCCGATTCTGGCGATAACTAACCTGCCGCCTGTGCCGCATTACATCGCCCTCATCATCACAACTTTCTTCTTTATCTTTTTTGGCGCCCGTTTTGTGCCGGCCATGGCTTTGATTACATCCACTGTAGAGCCCAAACTGAGAGGAAGCTTTATGAGCATTAACTCTTCTGTTCAGCAGCTAAGCGCCGGCTTGGGTTCGTTTGCAGCAGGCTTTATTGTTAAAGAGTCTGCTACGGGCGCACTGCTGCACTATTCCTGGGTTGGTTTTATTGCCTGCGCTATCACGATAGTGTCTGTTTGGGTGGTGCGCCACCTTAAGCCTGTTTCTTAAAAGCGCGTTTCTTATCCTCTAAAAAGAGGCTGTTTCATGGTGAGGCAGCCTCTTCTGTTAGTTCAAACCCGACTCCCCTGAGAAGGAAAACTCTTTTGCCGGAACGTAGATAAGAATACGTTAAAGTTATACTTGTATGTAAATCAAATTTACTGTGCAAGCAGGATCTATAGCTTTAAAGCACGCTTTTCATTATTTATTAAGGCTTCTTTGGCACTGCATCCCAACCTCATAGCTCTTCTGCAATACCGAAAATATCCTTTTATAACTCCTTCAAAGGGTACTGGAAAAGTTTTATGAAATTTTCTTCATTAATTAACTGAAAAATGATAACATTCCGCGAACACTTATGGTATAATCGATGAACAATCAAATGGCTGCTTTTATGTGATGGTAAGCTTGTTCTGATTGTGGTTTCACGAACACTATTCACCTAAATCATTTTTCACCTAAATTCTTAATGCTATGATAAAACAAAAACTCTTTTTAGCTGCTGCTTTCATCACGCCTACGCTGGTTATGGCTCAAAACGAACTAAACATCGAACAGGAAGGAACAGAGCTGGTGGCAAACATTGAACAAACGGGCATGAACAACCTGATTGATGTTGCCCAACGCGGTAACACACAGTTGGTGCAGGTAACGCAGTCAGGTAACGGAAACTGGTCTTACCAGGACCAGGACGGTTCTTCAAACGTAATCAGTCTGGAGCAGGCCAACACCGGCAACTATGCTATGCAGTTTCAGGGTGGAATGTTCAATACCGCTGACATTGAGCAGGTAGGAACAAATGGCTATGTGTACAGTGAGCAGTTCGGTACTTCTAACATCATACAGGCTTTTCAGTTGGAGGGTACTATGGGTAACTCACTCGAACAGTTTCAGTGGGGAGATTTCAACGTGGCCCGCATCGATCAGGTTGAGGGAATGAACAATGTATCCTGGCAAGGGCAGTACGGCGACATGAACGCTGCTGAAATCTTTCAGATGGGTGATAGAATGTGGGCTGTATCTTACCAGGAAGGCAGTTTGAACGCAGCAGTCATCGGGCAGTATGGAGCAGACAATTATGCTGAAATTGAGCAGTATGGCAATAACAATGTTGGCGCAATTGGCCAGATAGGTAGTGGCCACTTAGGCTATATTGGCCAGTGGGGTGATGGCAACGTAGCTGCCATTATACAGAGCGGCAACGACAAAAATGCCGTTGTTACCCAGGTAGGTAATAACAACGTCATCACAGTAATTCAGTGATCACCACCGATCTGAAAAAAGCGGCTCCCCTTAAAGGAAGCCGCTTTTTTATTCCTTAAACCTATGTGCGTTGCGTACTCAGACAACAAACATGTCAAAATTCATTTATCGAGCAAACTTTATAGGCTTAACGACTTTTTAAGTCAGCTCAAAGGGGAAGGCCATGCTGGTTTTCCAGGTAGCGCCGTGTAAGAAGTTCCGGTGCCCGTGTAGTACTGATTGGATGAGGAGTTAGTGCCTTGAAAAAACACTTTTAATTTGCTTGTGGCGCAGCACAGGAGATGGAGTGGAATTATGGTTGTTTAAACGGAATAGTACATGCTATGGTGAGGCGTAGCCGAAACTAAAGCATGTGCCGTGTTTGTTTAAGCTTTTCTTACTTTTTCTCAATAGTCACAGGAACTGTGTAAGTTACAAACCTGCTCATGACATCAACGTCCTTGTTCCTTTCTATTTTTATACCATTTGCAACTTGCTTTAGAAAAGGATAAAGCTGTTTTAGCTTCTCTGGGTAGGTGTCTACCTTATCGAAGTCATCGCTGTACATGTAATCTAAGTATGTACTACCGTCTGGCGTTTTTTTCAGCATGGTTCGCAGCACATAAGCATCCTTCACTTTGTTTGTCAATGTGTCAATGGAAATCTGCATGAAAACTCTTCCATGGATTCTTTTATCTTTTAATCTATTAGGAAGACTTACAGGTTCGAACAACTTCCCATTGTTCAAAATATAAGGGTCAGCAGGAAAGTAACATATTATTTTATCTTCCTTTTCAGACAAAGGAGATGTTTGAGCTAATCCTGAAGTAAGAATAACCAACTGCAACAGTATAACAAGGAGAGCGCTTTTCTTTTTCATGATTCAAGTTAAAACCAGCTAGCGAATATGCGTTAACATACGTTTGTCTGCACTATATGCGGAAGTGGTTTCATCTATAGTTATTCCCCTTTCAAAAATCCCCACTATCTCGTTAGCCATTTTTATTGTGAAGCTACTGCTTCCGATTAAGATAAGGGCCTGTGGCTAAGGCTCCTGATACAGAACCTCCTAAACATGGCTACTTCTTAGGCACTTCTACTTCCAATCTGGCATAGTCGCGTTGGAGAAAAGCTTCACCCTGTTCTTACCATCCGCCGCATCCATCATGTACACATCAAAAGTACCAAGGCCATCATTCGGCGTGTTCACAAAGATAATCTTAGAGCCATCCGGGGAATACTTTGGATAGAGGTCATTGGTGCCTTCAGGCTTATTCCTGGATAGGTCCACTACACCGGAGCCATCAATGGCCTTCCGGAAAATGTGGGAATTCAGTTGCCGCCCTTCTAGGTTCTCAAACCCGGCAACATCATGAGTGTAAAGGATGCTGTTGCCATCAATAGCGAATACGGGGCTCTCCACACGTCCGGGCAGGTCTGCCACCAGCAACTGCATGTTGGAGCCATCGGCATTCATGATATAGACTTCGGAGTCGTTTATGTTGGCACCGATGGTTTGAGCTACAATCTTATCGCTCCTGTCCGTCCAGTCTACCATCCGAAAATGGCGGTTGGCAGGCGCGGTGGCTACCAGCGTAAGACCGGACCCATCGCGCTCAATGCGGTACAGGTTGTTGTAGTTAGGGTATAGCAGCTGCCCCCCATCCGGCGACCAGGCAAAACCAATACCCTGGTTGTGGTAGCCCGCAACCGGCATACTGGTAACTTGCCGCATGTTGGAGCCATCGCGGTTCATCGTGAAAATCTGCGGTTCTATGCCAATGTTAGAGGAATAGGCTATCACATCGCGTTGCGGATTCAGGACCGGCCACCACTCCCGGCTGAAATTTGAGGTTAAGCGAAATGTATTTGCCTCCGTTCCGTCAGAGGAGTAGACATTGTAATCACCGTTAATGGAGCGGGCAAAAAGATAGCGGGCCTCCGGTAACGAAACAGTGGTAAAGCTCCAGACTTCTCCGTTCGTTAGTTTGCCGGTTTTATCTTTCACAGCTACCTGCCAGAAGTAAGTGGTGTTGTACTTCAGGTTTTGAACCACAACACTGGTATCAGCTATTGATTCGGCTATCTTCTTTTTCTCCGTTGTGCCTGATTCATACAGATATACATCATAAGTCAGGGAATCGCTGTTTTCCGGTGCCTGCCAGCTTAGCGTTACGTCTATGGGCTGACCAGTGGCACTTGCTTCTGGAGAAGGGCTGCCAGGCTGCCCCGGGCTGGAACCGCCAGCCATCGTTTCCTCCAGCACCAGCGTCACATCGCTTTGCGCTGCGTTTCTTACAGCTATTGTCACTGTTTTGGTTTTATACCCTAGCTTCTGGGCTGAGATGGTATAGTCTCCTTTTGGAATGTCTGTAATGGAGAAGACTCCCTCTTCGTTCGTCACCACTGCCGAGGTGGCAGGAGTCGTCGTAATGCTTACGGCCTCTATCGGCAGGTTCGTTTCAGCGTCGATTACCAGACCGCTGATAGCGCCTCTTCCATTCGGCTCTATGGTATCTTCGTTACATGCCACTATTCCGATTACCAGCAGCAAGAAGTAAACAAACGTAAGGGGAGAAGTTGTTTTAAACATGAAGGCTTGGTTGGATATTGAGAAACAGTAAAAAAACGTTCAGGAGTTTAGCAGACACGCCACATACCTACCTGAAAAGAAATGAGCTTGAACATTAATCTTTTATTGCTGTGGTTGTATTGTTGAGTCATAAGTAATGGCTTTTGGTTGATCTCTTTGGCTCCTCCCCTCCACGCTTTAATCAGGTGCTCTGTTTTCATGCTGAAGTTACCTATACGGCCTAAAGTAGAAGTTAATACCTATTTTACCTGTCCAGAAGTAGTCATTAAACCGGCCTTGCTCCACATCGTCAAAAGTATCGTTCAGCAGGTACGAACTCGACGCATTTAAGTCCAACCCGATTTGTTTTGACAGGAGGTATTCATACCCTATCCCTGCCTTAACATAGGAGTTATACACTTCAGACCCAAAGTCCCGGAAGATGCCATCTGTGACCAGCGTTCCTGCACCTACCTGCAGGTATGGAGTATGCCTGAGCTTTGGAAGGAGACTATAATTCACATTCAGTTCAGCATAATTTGCCATGAGTTCGAACACTTCGCGCGTGGCCAGCCCTCCCCTTCCAAACTTTACGTCAAACCCGAAGTTGTTGCGGGTACTGATTTTCAGTCCGACCTCTCCCACAGGCCGCACTACCGGGTTGGAGTAGTCTCCACGGTATAAGATGCCGCCCGCAGCAATGCTGGCCCCTATCAGGCCGCGCCGCTCCGCCAGCAGTTGCCCCTGAACATCAGAACTTTGCACATCCTCTTTTTCCTGGAGGTATTCTTTAATAACAGCAGATTCCAGGGCAGCAGGGTTTTCCAGCTGCCAGTAACCGGCCAGCAACCCCTCAATTACCAGGCTTTGCACCGCTTTGTTGATGGCTTCTTTTACAGCTATCTCCGTTGGTTCATTGTAAGTAAACCCGGTCTCTGCCTCTAACAAGCGCTTGAACTTGACATACCGGAAAAGCCCGAAATCGACGGACTGCGAAAGAATAGTTTTGGAAGTATATACGGTTTTCAGGATTTCACCTGTACTCGAGGAAACCGCCCTGAGGTATACCGTCACCTTGTCTTCCCGGTACTGCCCCGAACCGCCAGCTCCAAAGTAACGAAGTCCGGCACCACCCGTTACGACGTTAGCATCATAAGAGATGATGCCACCTTCCAGTATTACGCCTGCAAAGAGAAGCCCGGGTAAAGCGGGTTGTTTGGCACCGGTAATGGCTTCCGCTTCCGCACGGGTAGAACGTATAATTTTGCGTTCGTTGAGCAGGTTGCCCAGGTTCTCCCGTTCGATAGGAATAAACCAGCCCGACTCATCCAGTGCGTTTATGAGAATGGTGGTGGCCCCCTGTGTAACGGCAGTAGACCAGTTGGCACCGGTTACGGAAGGCTTGTATTGCCCTGTCTGGTCCCTGAACTTGTAAACGGCAGCGACCACTTTCTGCTCAGGGGGCGGCAAATTTACAAGGTCCTCCCCGCCGGGTGCCGGTGCGCCCAGCAAAGCGCTGGAAGTCTGAAAAGGCTGGTTGAAATAGGGCGCGCAGGCAGACACCTGCAACAGAAACAACAGGAGGCTTAAAGCACGTATGCGCCAGAAATATTTAAACAACATAGGGTGGCGAATGCATAAGGGTGAAAAGGTGTAGCAAAAAGCAGTGCAACGGTAAAGGCAGGTATAGGCAGAAAAAGCGTTGCCTGCTAAAAGTAAGGTATGGTAACTGTTGTCCGGTCTCCTGTACCAATGTCCACAATAACAACACTGACACCGCTGCCTCCTTCTGATACATCAATCTGGTAGTTGCCAACGGTGTAGCTTCCGGGCTCCAAACCTTCTTCACCAAATTGCGAGGCTACCAGTTGCCTTGACAGTTGATTCAGCACCTGCCTGTTCAGGTTCTCTTCAAAGTCCTGGAGAGGGTTTCTCCTGAGCAGGCTGTTAACCTGGGCGTCCGGGTCTTTTGTCTTGTCCTGTGCCTGTGCCGAACTTTGCAGCCACTGATAATTAAACGTATCACCTCCAAAAGCGGGATTTTTAGGCTGATACACCAGGTCCTGTGCCTGCAGTTGGGTGGAAGACAGCAAACAAAGGGCAAACAGGTAGAGCAGTGTTTTCATAGGACATTCCTTTATTTATGTATTCAGGTACTTAACTTAAATCTTTTCCTCATACCAAACTGTAAATCTTACAGATGCCGGAGTTAACTCAAAACACCTCGCGGGCCTTTTTGCCTTCTGCCTCCAATTGCTTGTTCAGTTGGTCATTCATCAGGTAATCGTAAACCACGCCTACCATATACGTCGCCACCTCCTCTATTATGTCGTAGCGGGGCTGAAGAGGTTGCTCAAATAGTTTATCCTCATTCACTGACAAGGAGACGACGGTAATATTGCCCCGGCTCGGCAGCTCTTCTATTTGTATAGTAAAGTTCTGGGCCATGGGAGGTGCTTCCCACTGCCTTTGGAACACATCGTAAAAATCACGGCCAACTTTTGTAATGGTTTTATCTACAATCAGCCCGTCAATTTCAAGGTCGGCAGAGCTCCGGATGTTCTGCTCGTACTGTCCGGCCTGTTCCAGGTCAATTGATTCTACTCCTTTCTCCAGATTCAGAGTAGTATCCTGCGGCTCCGGCTGCTGTGGTTTTTTTTGCTGGGCATAGGCTTCTCCAGCCACTACCAGAAGCAGAAGCAGAAAAAGGCTGTACAAGCTCGGGCGAAAAGACAAAACAGGCAATTTTATAACAGAACTTTTATACGCTTGCTTATACTTTTACTCGCTGCAAAAGTTTACACATTAATAGATTATCTCTACTTTTTGATATCCAGGAGGCGGAATAACAGGATTTGTGGAGTATGGCGTTTGCTCACCGGGCGGAGACAGAAAAAGAGTGCGGCCTGAATCAGAGGGTCATAAAGGCCCTGCTGATTTCTAACAGCATGAATTTTTAAACGGAGCAACTGAAACAGCGTGGGGGAGTTTTGGGCCTTTTTACTGCAGCGTCACACGTGGCTTCCATGATTGGATGTAATAGTAGTACATCTTCATACACGGATAACCGCAGGAAATCTGCAGCCACAGAAAAAGGCGGCTTTTATCTATTTTATACTTTAAAAAGTTTACGCTGCAACCTGTGCTACCGCCTTTCATAAACCTGCAAAGCAGCTACCTATTTTTAACTGCTGGAAATATTAATGGCGGGCGAGAAAAAGCTTTTACCGGCTTTCAGGGCCTGTAGTGCATCTCTTAGTTCGGCAGGCTCCGAATTTTTAAGCAAATAGCCCTTCACCCCCTCCTCCAGCAAGCTCTCCACAAGAGACTCCTCTCCATAGGTAGACATGATGAGGATGGTAGCATTCTCATACTTTGACAGCAGGTAGCGGGCTGTCTGGACACCATCCATTTCGGGCATTTCCAGGTCCAGCATGATGACGTCTGGTAAGTTGCTTTCTACTTTGTCCAGCAGTTCTGCGCCGTTGTTGGTATCAGCTACTACTGTAATTTCCTGAAATGCCTTCATAAGTTCCAAAACCCCCTTTCGGAACAGCACGTGATCATCAGCAATGGCTAATGTGAGCGGTTGATACTCCATACGTAGTGATTTAGTAATCTGTTGATTGTTGTATTGGCACTATAACCTCGACCTGGGTCCCCACCCCAGCCAGGGATCTTGTCTTCATTTTTCCTTTCAGTAAATCTACGCGGCTTTGCAAGCTGACTACTCCCATCCCCTGCCCCTTCTGCAGCACTTCCACATAATCGAAGCCCACACCATTATCAGCATACCGCATTGTTGCCTCCTTCTCAGCCAGGTGCAGTTCTATGCTGATGGTGCTTGCCTGCGCATGCTTCAGGCTGTTGTTCAGCAACTCCTGCACAATCCGGAACAGCATCAGCTCCAGTTTTGGCGCCATCCGCCTGCTTTTGTCGTTACACACAAAAGCAACCTGTACCCCGGAAGTATCCGGCACAGAGCGCCGCAATGCCTCAAGCGCCTGCTGCAGTCCCATCTTGTCCAGCACCACAGGCATCAGGTCTTGTGATATACGGCGTACACTGCCAATTACTTCATCCAGCAACTGTTTTATATGGCGCTCTACCGCACGCAGCTCTTCGCTTGCGCCCTCCATCACCGGCGACAGTTGGTATAGGTTAAGCTTCACCAGCGACAACATGGTTCCTATCTCATCATGTAGATCCCGTGCTACTCTTCGCCGCTCCTCCTCCTGCGCCTGCATCGTAACCTCCAAAAGCTGTTGTTGCCTGGCTGCCTGCAGCTTTTGCAGATTCTGCTGATGCTGGTGCAGCCGTTTTTGAAAGAGCACCATAAACCCGATTACGCCAAGTGCCAGCAGCAGCATGACGGGAATCAAAATAAGGAGGGGTATCCATGGCTCTAGCTCCATCAATCGTTACTTTTTATCCTTCAGCAGCACGATAGCGATGACCACATTCAACATAATCAGCAGTACACGCATTACATTCATAAAAGACCTGGCCAATTCCATAGACTCCTGCATCAGCGCCTCCAGAAAAGAGAAAATCACTACCGTTCCGGAAAAATACAGCAGAATGGCTGAGCTGAACAGAAAGAGTGGTTCTGTCAGAAAGTTCTGCTCCTCTCGCTGTTTTAGTTTACTATAGAAATATAGCAGCACCATGGCAATTAGCAGGGCGCTTTCCAGCACCCTTGCCTTCGAGTTGAACTTATCCAGTGGCTCCCATAAAAAGACATTCAGGACACAGAACCCCAGGAACAGCCAGAATGAAACATAAACTGCTTTCTTCCAGCGCTCAGAGGGCACCGCTAAGGCATACACGGAAGAGAAGAAAAGATACTCCAGCGGCACAAACACATGAGACATCCAGTTATTATTAATTCCTTTACTGGCCGTTATCAGGCCGCCGGCATCCACCAGGGCACTAACAACTACATATCCGAACAGGATGTAACTGACTTGGCCTCCCCTTTTAAACCGAATCAAACCAGCCAACAGCGGGATAAGCACTGAAAACGTGGCAATATTGACAATTGCCCCCATGAAGCTCATGCGTTTACCTGCTCAGCGTGCCATCGGTGCCACAGTCCGGAGGGCAGACCACGGATCTATCTGCGACTAAACCGCTTTCCAGGTCGTTCCCGCTTTCATCAACTCCTATCAGAATGAGCTGCTTCTTCCTATCATCATCTAAGGCATAATACATCCTGATGCCGACACAACCCTCCTGCTCCAAAAGGCTCTGAATAATCTGTGTACCAAAAAAGTGTGACTTTGCCGTATCTGCTGCCCCTGCTTTCCTGTAATTTGCCGTCCAGGCAGCAGCTTTTGCCAGTTCGATGGCTTCGCCCTCAGTTCCGTTGAATCTCATCTTTTATTTCTTTTTTCTAATCCTAAATATATTCATAAATTTATATTAAATAACCAAAATATTAACTTTTTTATAAAAAACTAATGTAAAAGCGCGTAGTTGTGGAGGAGTGCAGAGACAAGTTCCCGTAAACCATATCTTAAAAGCATCAGGAGAAGTATAAGGTCAGAATAGTTATCGCGCTTCCGGCTTTACATGAGGTAACGGAGGGTGAACTGAACCCATACACATCGCGCCTAAAACCAGTCATACTACCACAAAGCATTGATGACAAGCACCCCTGTAGTCAAGGAAATTCAAAAATTAAAGTCATTTTAAATTCAGGGGAGACGTTAAATTTGATTGTAATGGAAGACTATAAACACTATTTCGAAAGCAACCGCCAACTCTGGAACAAGCGAACCCCGCTGCACCGGCAGTCAGCATTTTACAATGTCGATGCTTTTGTAGCAGGCCAGACATCGCTGAACAACATTGAACTGGAAGAGTTGGGGGATGTGCAAGGGAAAGCGCTGCTGCACCTGCAGTGCCACTTCGGGCAGGACACGCTGTCGTGGGCGAGGCAGGGAGCAAACGCTACCGGTATCGATCTTTCGGATGCCTCTATTGAGGAGGCACGCAGGCTAAACCAGCAACTGGGGCTGGATGCAAAGTTTGTGCAGTCGAACGTGTATGACCTGAAGGAGAACCTGCAAGGGCAGTTTGATATCGTTTTTACCTCCTACGGCACCATCGGCTGGTTGCCAGACCTTGAGCAGTGGTCCGATATTATAAACCATTTCCTTAAGCCGGGGGGCACCTTTTATATGGTGGAGTTTCATCCTGTGGCCTGGATGTTTGATGACGATTTCAAGGAAATTGCTTACCCGTACCATAACACCTATACTCCTATAGTAACAGAAACAGAGCAGAGCTACACCGACGGCAGCAGCCATGAAAAACTCACCGAATACGGGTGGAACCATAGCTTAGGCGAGGTAGTCTCTTCCCTCACAGCCAAAGGGCTGCAACTGGAATTCCTGCACGAATTTCCGTACTCACCTTACAACAACTTCCGGCACATGGAGCAGGGCGCAGACGGTTACTGGCGCATTAAGCACCTCGGAAGCAAGATACCGCTGCTCTATTCCATCAAAGTAAATAAGCCAAAGAACTGAGGCTTTGGACCTCCAGCTCGTGCATGTATAAACCTCATCCCTATTTTCCTGCTGGAATGCTGAAACCTCTGTTCCTACAGTAACCGTATTCATTTGGTATACAAAGTACTAACGCTATGGCAAAGAAATCATTTCAGGAACTCATAAACAGCCCGGATACGCCGGTGCTGGTCGATTTTCATGCCGAGTGGTGCGGCCCGTGCAAGACCATGTCGCCGGTTGTGAAGCAGGTAGCCAGCCAGTTTGAGGGTAAGCTGAAGGTAATAAAGGTGGATATAGACAAAAACCAGGCAGCGGCTGCCCAATACCGGGTGCAGGGTGTGCCTACGTTTATTCTTTTCAACAAAGGCCAGCAGGTATGGCGGCAGTCCGGTGCCATGCCTGCCCATGTATTGTCGCAGGCAGTGCAGCAGGCGATATCTTAATTTTGAATAACTGAATTTTGAATTATCGGATAAGTTCTCCTTTTACCTTCAGTCATTCAAAATTCAGTTATTCAATTATTGCCTTTCAACTGCAGGCTGAAAACTGTAGGACCGCCGGGTTGGGAATTCACGCGGATGCTGCCGCCGTGCTGCCGGATAATCTGCTTCGATAAGCTGAGCCCGATGCCGGACCCTTGCTTTTTGGTGGTATAAAACGGAATGAAGATCTTATCCAGCACATCTGCCGGAATGCCATCTCCATTGTCTGTCACATCTATCCGGACCATGCTCTTTTCCTGCTCCGGTATATAGGCCACAACCTCCACGCAGGGACTATCTACTGCTTCACACGCTTCCATACCGTTCTTAATCAGGTTAATCAGCACCTGCTCCAGTTGCTCGGCATCGGCCAGTATCACCATATTCTCATCGGGCAGGTATAGTTTCAGGCTGATGTGCTGTGTCTGCATGGTAGGCTGTAACAACCGCCGTACGTTCTGTAGCAGCTCTTTTACCTTCACCGGGCGAAGCTCGGATGTTGGCAGGCGCATCAGGCGGCGGTAGTTCTTTACAAAGTGCAGCATGCCGGCACTGCGGCGCTCAATGGTTTGCAAGCCAGCCTGCATGTCCTCCAGCACCTCCTCTTCTATAGCCTCCCCCGCTGCCCGTTTCGCGATAACTCCGCTTTTGAGCAAACCTGCCACCGTAGAAGTAAGCGATATGACAGGCGTCACGGAGTTCATGATTTCATGCGTCAGCACCCGGATAACTTTCTGCCACGTCTGGAGTTCCTGCTCCTCCAGTTCGGATTGTATGTTCTGCAAGGTCACAATTTTGAGTAGCTGCCCCTGGGAGCGCAGTTCCGTCACATGCAGGTTCAGCAGCAGCTGTTCCTGCTCAAGTGGCACCGTTACCAGGGTCTTTCCGTTGTGCTGCGTGTGCCACAGCGCATGCACCAGTTCCGGGCTTAGCCGCTCCAGAGCCTGGATATTCCGCAGGTGCGGCACACGCAGCAGTTCTTTTACCACATGATTTACCAACTGCACCTCCCCTTCTTCATTGAAAGTAAGTATACCGGTGCCTATCTGCTCTACAATCGTCTGCAGGTAATGATAATGTGCCTGCTTCTCCGTCTTTACGCGCTGGAAAGAGTCTGATATGTCATTGAAGCTGTCGTAGAGGTCGCGGAAAGATGAATTTGCGCCTTCTGCGGCAAAGCGCTGTGTAAAGTCGGAGTGTTTGATAGCCTCTAAAAAGCTGCTGATGTCGCGGTTGGTGCGCTCTACAAAAAAAAGCATATCGTAAAGCTGGAACAGCACCAACAGGAAAAGACAGAAGGCTGTCATGTACCAATCCGTACGGTAGAGGACAAACACGGTCACCACGATGATGGCCACCAACAACAACAACCGAAACAGCAGCTTGGCCTTAAAGCCGTTAAAGACCATGCTTTTCTATCCTCCGATAAAGGGCAGTACGGGTAATGCCCAGTTCTTTTGCCGCATGCGTAATGTTGCCGGCGTGTTTTACCAGCGCTTTCTGCACCATCATTTTCTCCAGTGTGTCCAGGGTATAGTAGTTGTCGGCTATGTTTTCCACCATCTGGCGCTGCTCGTAGGCTGCCTCGCTTGGGGCAAAGTAAAAGTCGTCGGCCTGCAGCTCATCCCCATCGCAAAGTATAACGGCGCGTTCCATGGCATGGTCCAACTCCCGGATATTACCAGGCCAGTGGTACTCGCTCAGGCGGCGCAGGGTGTTCTGGTTCATGCGCAGGTTAGGGCGCTCATACTTCTGGCTATAGATTGCCAGGAAATGCTCCGCCAGCAGTTTGATGTCTTCACGGCGCTCCCGAAGCGGGGGCAGGTGTATTTCTACGGTATTGATGCGGTACAGTAAGTCCTGCCGGAAGCTGCCTTCCCGCACCATCTCATAAAGCGGCATATTGGTGGCGCAAACAAGACGGATGTTGATGGACCTTGGCTTGTTGGTACCCAACCGAATAACTTGGCGGGCCTGCAGCACCGTCAGCAGCTTGGCCTGCAGCGCCAGCGAGAGGTTTCCAATTTCATCCAGGAAAAGCGTTCCGCCGGTGGCTGCCTCAAAGCGGCCGGCGCGGTCTTCTTTTGCATCGGTAAAGGATCCTTTGGCATGGCCGAAGAGCTCGCTTTCAAACAGCGTTGCACTCACAGCGCCTAAATCCACCTTCTCAAAGGTCTCTTTTGCCCTTTTGGACTTGCGGTGCAGCGCCCGGGCCGCCACTTCCTTGCCGGTGCCGTTCTCGCCCAGAATCAGTACGTTGGCGTCTGTG
This sequence comes from Pontibacter toksunensis, assembly GCF_042686245.1. Classification (NCBI taxonomy): domain Bacteria; kingdom Pseudomonadati; phylum Bacteroidota; class Cytophagia; order Cytophagales; family Hymenobacteraceae; genus Pontibacter; species Pontibacter toksunensis. The sequence continues at coordinate 75,728 of NZ_JBHUOX010000011.1, forward strand.
CCTGCTACTTTGTCTATGGTCTGGTACACCCGCTGCATGGCCGGCGACACACCGATAAACTCCCCGTAGTGGTATACCGTGTTGTTTTGCTCTGCCGTTTCTGCCGTACGGCTTTCCTTGCTACTGTTCTTCTGGCAGGCCGATTTCAGGATGGCCACCAGTTTCTCATTCTGCCAGGGCTTCAGTACGAAGTCAGCGGCTCCCTCTTTCAGGGCACGCACCGCCAGCTCAATATCGCCGTAGGCAGTCATCAGTATCACAGAAGTATCCGGGGATATCTGGCGGATCTGCTTCAGCCAGTGCAGGCCTTCTTTGCTGGAGGTGGCCCCGGTACTGTAGTTCATATCCAGCAACACCACATCCACTGGCCGCTCCTGCAGCAGCGACGGGATCTTGTACGGATCAGAGGTAGTTAAGACTGAGGCAAAATGCTGCTTCAGGAGCAGCCTGCCTGCCATCAGGATATCATCCTCATCATCAACTATCAGTATGTTGCAGGCTATTTTACTCATCGTTCAGTTGTAGGAAAAAAGGACTATATAACGTAAAGCTAAGAATTTTTCGTGCATGAAGGCAAGGGAACAGTTTAAGTATACTGGTGCTGGCGCAAATATCCCAGACAAGTTTTTCAGGAGATGCGTTTGCTGTTCGGATGCAGACACCCAGGTGTTCGGAACCGGACACTAAACACATAGCATCATACTATAAGCCTTGGTAATAAACTGTATATCAGCTATTTGTGTTTTATGGCACACTTATTGGAAAATGCCTAGCAGAAAGACAATAAAATACCTAAGAAAACATAGCTTCACAATGGATCGCGTAATTGAAAAGAAAACATATACTCCTAAAAAAATTGCCATCATAGTAGGTGCCGTTGCCCTGTTGGTGCTGGTAATTTATAATCTACTCTTCGCAGAGCACACTTCCAAGCTGAATGTAGACAGCGAGCGTGTGACGCTGGGAAGTGTAAAGGATGGTGTTTTCCAGGAGTTTATCGCCATTGATGGTTCTGTGGAACCCCTTAAAACCTTTTACCTCGATATACCGGAAGGTGGCCGTGTAGAGAAAATATACAAGGACGACGGGCAGACCGTGCAGGTAGGCGATACCATTCTGAAGCTTTCGAACACGACCCTCCAGATTGACTTCATGACCCGTGAGTCGCAGCTTTACGACCTGATGAACGAGCGCCAGAACTCCGAGATCATCATGAAGCAGGACTTGATCCGGAAAGAAAACGAACTGGCAGAGATTGAGTACAACCTGGCCCTGGCACAGCGTAAATACGAGCGTAACCAGATGCTGATAAAGGAAAAGGTTATTCCACAGGAGGAGTTCCAGTCGTCGCAGGATGAGTACAATTACCTGAACAAGCGCAAGAACCTGGCAGAGCGCTCTGTAAAGCAGGACGCCAAGCTAATGGATGACCGCCTGCGCCAGCTCGACCATTCCATTTCCCGCATGACTGCCAACATTGGCATGGCCCGCAATACGCTGGATAACCTGTATGTGATTGCCCCTATCGCCGGGCAGCTATCTACCCTGAAGGCAGAGGTGGGCGAGTCGAAGGGGGCTGGCGAGAACATTGGCCAGATTGATAACCTGAGCGGCTATAAAGTATCGGCTAACATCGACCAGCATTATATTTCTAGGGTTTATGAGGGCCTGAAAGGCACCTTTGACTTCAACGGGAAAACGCATGAGGTTAAAATTGCCAAAGTATTCCCGGAGGTGCAGAACAACACCTTTAAGGTAGATATGGAGTTTGCAGGCGAAGCGCCGGAAGGCATCCGCCGCGGGCAGACCCTGCAGTTAAAGCTTAACCTGAACGACGGTGGCAGTGCCGTGCTGGTGCCACGCGGAGGCTTCTACCAGAGCACAGGCGGTAACTGGATATTTGTGGTAGACAAATCAGGTGAGTTTGCCACCAAGCGCAACATCAAACTTGGCCGCCAGAACCCTAACCACTACGAAGTGCTGGATGGCCTGCAGCCAGGCGACCAGGTAGTACTGTCATCTTACGACAGCTACGGCGACATTGACAGACTGGAGCTTAAATAGAAATCAAATTATCATCTCTGCCTCTAGTACAAAATAAAACTTAAAAGACAACCTCAAACCAAGACACCAATTATGAACAAGGAAGAACTAATCATCGAAACAAAGAATCTGCAGAAAAAATACGTGACGGACACAGTGGAGACCACTGCCCTGGCTGGCGTTGACCTGAAGATTGCCAAAGGAGAGTTTGTGGCTATCATGGGCCCTTCTGGTTGCGGAAAATCTACGCTGCTAAACATCTTGGGCATGCTCGACAGCCCTTCTTCCGGTTCATTTACCTTCCTGGGCCAAGACATCAGCAACGCTTCTGAGCGCCAGCGCGCCAAGCTGCGCAAGGAGAACCTGGGCTTTGTGTTCCAGAGCTTTAACCTGATTGATGAACTGACTGTGTCAGAGAACATCGGGCTGCCGCTCGCTTACCTGGGTGTCGGAAAAGAGGAAACCAACAAGCGTGTGCAGGCAGCCATGGAGCGTATGGGCATAGCTCACCGCCGCAACCACTTCCCGCAGCAGTTGTCCGGGGGTCAGCAGCAGCGTGTGGCCATTGCCCGGGCCACTGTATCTAACCCTAGCCTGATACTGGCGGATGAGCCGACTGGTAACCTCGACTCGGTGCATGGCCGTGAGGTAATGGCGCTGTTATCAGAGCTGAATGAGGCAGGAACTACTGTGGTAATGGTAACGCACTCTCCTTCTGACGCAGAGTACGCCCACCGCATCGTGAACCTGTTCGATGGCCAGATTGTAACGGAAAATCTGAATGTGAAGCGCCACGCAGCAGAACTACTTTAGTCTCTGCTATAAAGTTAGTTGTTTGAATGTTGTTTGTAATAGTGTAGGCGCAAGCCCTTTGCGCCTACCTACACAACACCTTCTTAAAATACTGCTACGCTACACGTTCAAACCATTGTAGTACTGTATATCTAATTTCAGATTTTATCCTTGCCCTAAACCTCAGGTATCAGCTTACCAGAAACAGAGGTAAAACACCCTCCGGTGTGGCGCTGATTTTACAAGTTCTATTTTATCCTGAGGCTGAAGCCCGCGCTGAGCTTTAGACACTTTGATATTGCCTTTGCCATCGGTGGTTATCGTGCTGAAGGCCACACCCTGCTTTACAGAAACATATTCTTTATTGATTCCTGAAGCTTACAACAGACCCAGATGCTGAAAAACTACCTGAAAATCGCTTTCCGCAACTTTGCCCGTAACAAAGTATATTCTGCCATCAATGTTGGCGGCTTGGCTATAGGTATAGCAGCCTGTATTCTCATCTTCCTTTTTGTAAAAGACGAACTTAGCTACGACCGCTACCACTCCAAGGCTGACCGCATTTACAGGGTTACCCGCGACTTCTTATCTCAGGATGGTTCTGTGAGTCTGCACCTTGCCCGGGTGGCACCTCCTATTGGACCACTACTGGAGCAGGATTTTCCGCAGATAGAGGCCGTAGCACGAATGGTTACGTTCGGCGTTATGTTGGAAAACAAGGAAGCTCAGAAGACCTTCAGGGAAGATAGTATGTACTTTGCTGAGCCCGCTGCCTTAGAAATATTCGACATTAACCTGATAAAGGGAAACCCGGACAAGGCGCTGCGCGACCCGTTCACCCTGCTGATTAGTGACAAAACAGCTAAAAAGTATTTTCCTGGGGAAGATCCGATTGGAAAGGTATTGCATTTCGGCACACAGTCGAGCTTGCGGGTGGAGGGAGTTTATGAGTCTTTCCCTGCTAACTCTCACTTTCACCCCGAGTTTCTGGGCTCATTTTCTACACTGAATGACTCCTCTGTATATGGTGCAGAAGGACTGAAAACGAACTGGGGCAATAACTCCTTCCCTACCTATTTGCTGTTACCATCAGAAGAAGAAGCAGAAAAAATACAAGCCCAGCTTCCTGCTTTCCTGGACCGGCACTTAACAGGCGTTGATGAGGCTAGTGGTCTGAAACCCAGCACCTACACTAACCTATACCTACAGAAGCTGACGGACATCCACCTGCGCTCCAAGCTGGATTCAGAGCTTGAAGTGAACGGTGATATAGACAGCATTACCATACTCTCTTTTGTAGCCATCATTATTCTCCTGATTGCCTGCATCAACTACATCAACTTAAGCACCGCACGCTCCACAAGCCGCGCAAAAGAAGTGGGTGTGCGCAAGGTAATTGGCGCAGCAAGGCATAACCTTATTTTTCAGTTCTTACTGGAGTCTGTGCTGCTGGTGACGGTTGCCACCATCCTGTCTTTGGGAATAGTGGAAGTCTGTCTTCCGTGGCTGAACAACTTTACAGGTAAAGAAATTGACTCTAACTTATTTACGGACCAATGGCTCCTGTTACTCATCTTCTTGTTGCCTGTGTTGGTTGGTGTGCTGGCTGGTTTGTACCCTGCTTTATACTTGTCTCACTTCCAGGCTGCCAGTGTGCTGAAAGGCACACTAAGCAGTTCATCCAGGAACCCCCTGCTCCGTAAGTCGCTGGTGATTGTGCAGTTCTCTATTTCCATTATCCTCATCATTGCAACTGGTATAATCTTCCAGCAACTGACCTACATCCAAAACAAAGACCTGGGCTTCGATAAAGAACAAATCGTCATTCTGCCGGAGTTTACGACATTAACGCCACAGATAGACGCTTTTAAAGCGGAGCTAACCAAATCTTCCGCCATACAGGGAGTCGCCAGGTCCCAGTTGATTCCGACAGAGCAGCTGCTTAACTCCGCGGGTGCAGAGGTCACCAAAGGAGACAGTGTGGCACCCACCTCTGCTACCATTAAGTTTGTAACCGTTGACCATGACCTGATTGATGTGTATGACATGGAAGTAGTGGCAGGGCGTAACTTCAGCCGCGAGATAAGAAGCGATGACACAGCAGCTTACATCCTCAATGAGGCAGCCGTTCGCATGATAGGTTGGCGCGACCCGCAGCAGGCCATCGATCAGACTTTTACATACGGTGGTAACAAGGGCCGCATTGTGGGCGTGGTCAACGACATTAACTTTGAATCGCTGCACAAGGAAATATCTCCTATGGTGTTCATGATCTCTGGGTGGGGGCGCTATCGTAAAATCTCCATCAAAGTGAAGGGGGACACCCAACAGGCGCTGGCGCACATAGAAGAAACGTGGAACAAGTTCCTGCCAACCTACCCCTTTGAGTATGAGTTTATAGACCAGTTGTATGGGCAAACCTATGAAGCCGAGAAAAAGAAAGCCCAGATCTTCAGCATCTTCTCCTGTATCGCTATTCTGATAGCGTGCCTGGGCTTGTTTGGGCTTGCCTCTTATACCACAGTGCAGCGTAAAAAAGAAATTGGTATCCGGAAGGTTTTCGGTGCCCCGGTTGCCAGCATCGTTACGCTCATCTCCAAAGACTTTATGAAGCTGGTGCTGGTGGCCAACCTGCTGGCCTGGCCCATTGCCTGGTACGCCATGCACCAGTGGCTTGCTGATTTTGCTTATCGTATCGACATCAGCACCGACATCTTTATACTGGCTGCTATAGTGGCATTCATCATCGCCATGGCTACCATCAGTTACCAAGCTATAAAGGCAGCCACCTCAGACCCTGTCAAGTCACTCCGGACGGAGTAAAGGCAACTTGGCAAAGTATGCCCGAACGAGAAAAATGAGCGCCATATAAAAGATAAAAACATGAAAAAAGCTATTATCGCATTCCTCCTGTTCTGCCTCTGCAGCACCGTAAAAGCACAGACTGCAAACGATGAAAAAGCAATCCGACAGGCTATTCTGAACTATGTGGAGAGCTTTTACAATGCCGACACAACAAAAGTATATGCTAGCGTGCACCCGGAACTGGCCAAAAGAGGCTACTATAAAAGGGATAATAACTATAGGGAGGCGACAATGACTTTCAACCAGATGGTTGACCTATCCTCACGCTGGAGCAAGAGCAACCCTGTTCCGGCAGATGCGCCAAAAGAAATCACACTCTTTGAAATAAAGGATAAAATTGCCTCAGCTAAACTGAAAGCTATGTGGGGCACGGATTATTTCCACCTGGCTAAGATAGACGGCGACTGGAAAATTATCAATGTGATGTGGCAGGATTGATTTATCAGGAGAGTGAATAGGGTAAGAACCCTTGAAACATATCTGGATATCTCTCAAAAGATAAGCATACACAACCATGTTCAGTGATTACATCAAAATAGCCATCCGCAACATTTTCCGCAACAAAGTCTACTCCACTATCAACATTGCGGGTCTGGCGATTGGGGTAGCTTCCTGTGTGCTGATTTTCCTGTATGTGCAGGATGAACTCAGCTACGAAAGCCACTTCTCGAAAGCAGACCGCATTGTACGTTTGGCCGGTGAAATTAACTTCGAGGGCCAGGAGGTAAACAAGTTCGCACTTTCGTCACCGCCAATTTATCAGGCCCTGCGCCAGGACTTTCCGGAGGTAGAGCAAGTGGTCCAGTTGCTACCTGCTGGCAACCAGACAGTGTGGTACAAAGACAAAAGCTTCAATGAGCAGGACCTGTTTTTTACCCACAGCACTTTCTTTGAGGTTTTTGACTATGAAATGTTAGCTGGCAACCCAAAAACGGCACTGGATGAGCCACGGACCATTGTGGTAAGTGAAGGCATGGCTACCAAATACTTTGGCGATGCAGAAAGCGCTGTGGGTGAAATGCTGAAGTTCAGCAATAACACTTATAAAGTAACCGATGTTTTCCGCGACCAGAAGCACTCCCACATTGTGGCAAACGCCTTCTTATCCCAAAGCACGATAGCAAGCGAGGAGGCAGTTACGGCAGACCAGTGGTTCAACATGAACCGCTACACCTACGCGCTCGTGCAAGATGAGGCGCAGATACCTGCTTTCCAGGAAAAGCTGGACGCCTTCGCAGCGAATACCATCGACCCCTGGATTAAAGAAAACGAATTGAATGCCAGTATGCAGTTTGTGCTGCAGCCACTTGAATCTATTCACTTCGACACCGAATACGGAGCCGATATTTCCCCTGCTGGTAACATCTCGTACGTGTACATTTTTGCGGCAGTCGCCATTTTCTTACTCCTCATTGCCTGTATCAACTACATGAACCTGGCTACGGCCCGCTCCGCCAAGCGTGCCAAAGAAGTGGGTTTGCGCAAAGTAGTAGGTGCGTACCGCAGCCAGATCATCAGCCAGTTCATAGGCGAGTCTGTGCTGATGACGCTGATTGCGGCAGTTCTGGCACTCGGTTTAGTACAGGTGATGATTCCGACTTTTAACGCCCTCACAGATAAGAATTTTGAATCTAACTTTATTTTTCAATGGGAATTCATGCTGCTGGTGCTGGCTATAATTATACTGGTTGGCTTGTTGGCAGGCAGCTATCCGGCCTTCTTCCTCTCCAATTTCAAGCCCATCGATGTTTTAAAAACAGACAAAGCTCCAAGGGGCGGAAATGCTTCGCTAAGAAAGATACTGGTGGTAACCCAGTTTACCGTCTCACTTGTCCTCATCATCGGAACCATAGTTGTGTTTACGCAGATGCATTATTTGCGCAGCCGGGACCTGGGCTTCAACAAAGACCAGGTGATAGTGATTGATATACCGGGCGGCGACTCCACCCTCGTTCAACGCTTGCCAATTATAAAACAGCAACTTCTGGGCAACCCGAATGTAGAAATGGTTTCTAATACAAGGGATATACCGGCAGAGAACATGTCGAAGCTCATGACGCTGTCTGAAGTAGACGGAAAAATGGTGGAGAGAACCCTGAATGTGATGTTTGTGGACTACGACTTCATTGATGTGATGGGCATTGGAATGAAAGAGGGCCGCAATTACAGCCGCGATATGAAGACGGACCTGAAAGAAGGCCTGATTATAAATGAGGCGGCAGCCAAATGGCTGGGCTGGTCTGACCCGGTAGGCAAGCGCATGCAGATGATTGACTGGGATGCCAAGGTCATTGGCGTGGTTAAAGATTTTCATGTGAAGTCGCTGCATACGGATGTGGAGCCGCTGATACTGGCGCTCAATCCGGCATCTCAGGGATACCTGATGGCCCGCATCAAGGCGCAGGACATGGCCTCTACCATCTCCTTTGTAGAGAACAAGTGGCGCGCCTTTGACCCGACACACCCCATGCAGTACTTTTTCATGGACGAACATTTCGACAAACAGTACCTCGCCGAGGAGAAGATGCTGACGGTGTTCGGCTACTTTGCTGGCCTCACCATTTTGATTGCCTGCCTGGGTTTGTTTGGACTTGCCTCTTTCACGGCAGAACAGCGCACAAAGGAAATAGGCATTCGCAAAGTGTTAGGCTCTTCCACCGGCAGTATTGTGCTGCTGTTGTCTAAGGACTTCGCCCTGCTGGTGCTTATTTCGATTGTTCTGGCAAGCCCATTGGCCTGGTATGGCATGCATAAATGGCTGCAGGACTTTGCCTACCGCACCGATCTTAGCTGGTGGATATTTGCACTCTCTGGTACCGCAGCCATGCTTATTGCTTTGCTCACCGTGAGCCTGCAGGCCATGAAAGCAGCCTCTACCGACCCGGTAAAAGCACTGCGGGCATCATAACAAACAGGATTGATTGATGATACCTTCAAACAAAACAGATGAAAAAGGTTAGCACCATCGTTGCCCTCCTCCTGCTCCCATCACAGGTACTGCTGGCGCAGAATGAGTTCGAGTATAAGAAAACGGCCTCTGCAAGCGGCGTTAAAAAAGGCACAGTAACACTGGATGTATCAGCCGGCGTGTTAGAAGTGAAGGCCGACGCCACCACCTCGCTGGTGGAGACACAGGTGCAGTACTCCAAGGCGGATTGGCTGCCGGTGTTTTCAAGCAACAACAGCAAAACAGCGCCTGAGATCAGCTTCAGCCAAAAGGAGATGTCGGATAACAGCAGTAAGAACACCAAGAACGAGTGGAAAGTAAACCTAAGCAAAAACACGCTCCTGGACCTGAAGATAAAAATGGGCGCAGGCGAGACAAAGCTGAACCTGCAGGACAGCCACATCAACACGTTGACGCTGGATGCCGGTGCCGTGAGCAGCAACATTGACCTGCGGGGCAGCAAATTAAAAAATTTGACTGTGAATGCTGGTGTGGGCGAACTCAACCTGGACCTGCGGGGCAACTGGGACCATGATGTGGAGGTGGATGTGACCGGGGGAATAGGCGATGTTAAATTCAGGCTGCCGAAAAACACGGGCGTACGCCTGAAAAGCAGCGGCCTCGGAAGCAGGAACATGGCATCCTTACAGAAAGAAGGCGATACGTATGTAAATGCCGCACTGGGCAAAAGCAAGCACGTCATCAACATCAACGTATCCGGTGGCCTCGGGAGTGTAACGGTACTGCAGGACGAGTAACACAGGTAAGTAAAGCAGCAGTGGCTGCGCAATAGTATCTGAATTAAAAGTTTAACTTAAATCATCATGCTGAAGAATTACTTCCTCATATTTTTCCGGAACATGGCCCGCAATAAGATGTATGCCGCCATTAATGTGATTGGCCTGGCCATTGGCATCGCGTCCTGTATCCTGATCTACCTGTTTGTGCAGCATGAACTGAGCTACGACAGGTACTTTTCGAAGCATGATAGAATTTACCGCGTGGTAAACGACCTGATTGTCGAGGATGAAGTAGAGAAGGCCTCCATCACGCACGCCGCGCTCGCTCCTACACTCGCGGCAGATTACCCTGAAATTGAGGCCACCACCCGTATGCTGAACAGGAACAAGCAGGTTTTACGGCAGGATAACATGGCTATTACAATAGACAATGTGTTCTGGGTGGACAGTAACTATTTCCAGCTCTTTGATTACCAGTTGCTGGAGGGTGACCCTAAAACGGCCTTGATGGAGCCGAACACCATGGTTATCACTGAACAGGTAGCTTCCAGGTTCTTTGACAATCCTATGGATGCCATGCACACCACCTTACAGATAGGGACACAATCCTATAAGGTGACGGGCATCTTTAAAGCTGTTGATGCGGCCCATATGAAGCCGGAAGCACTGACGTCGTTCAACACGATTCCAGGCGAGGTAAGGCAGAGTATGGCAGGCAACTGGTTCAGCACCAACAGCTATACGTACGTGCTTTTCAGGGAGGGGACGAATGCAGCAGCGTTCAGTGCCAAGCTTCCGGAATTTGTAAAGCGGCGCATCACACCTATCCGGGAGAGCCAGACCACTGAGCGGGTAGAGTTGCACCTACAAGCCTTACCTGCTATACACTTAAACTCAGATTATCTTTGGGAGGCGTTTCCAGTAGGCAACAAGTCATACATTTACATCTTCTCGATTGTGGGGATTTTCATCCTGCTGATTGCATCCATCAACTATATGAACCTAGCCACAGCCCGCTCGGCGAAGCGCGCCAAAGAGGTGGGTATGCGCAAAGTGGTGGGTGCAAACCGGTCGCAGCTGGTACTGCAGTTCCTGAGCGAGTCGATTATGCTCACGCTGTTGGCAGTAGTCATAGCCTTGGTGCTGGTTGAGCTGATGCTGCCGACCTTTAATAGCCTGGCTGAAAAGAACATATCCTCCACCTACTTTTTAGATGCTGGTTTTATGGGCATGCTGCTCGCCATCGGCATCTTCATTGGGTTGGTAGCAGGCAGTTATCCGGCCTTTGTGCTGTCACACTTCAAGCCAGCCGATATCATCAAAGCAGGTAAAACACCTGCTGGAGGTGGCGCCCTGCTGCGTAAAAGCCTAGTGGTTATTCAGTTCACCATCTCACTGGTGCTCATCATCGGGACAGTAGTTGTGTACAGCCAGATGCACTACCTCAAAAACCAGGATCTCGGCTTTACAAAAGAACAGGTACTGGTGATTGATATTCCGAGTGGCGACTCAACTCTCGTGAGCAAAATGCCCGTGATGAAGGCCGAACTGCTGCAAAACAGGAATATTACCAGCGCCACGACTTCCGTGATGATTCCGGGTGAATCAACCGGTGTGATCATTTTTGCTGTAGAGCGCGGCAACGAAATGGCAGAGAAAACTATGAACAGCATCTGGGTAGACTATGAGTTCTTAGAACTGATGGACATTGAGATGAAAGAAGGAAGAGGCTTTTCTAAAGAGATGCGCACAGACCTGGAAAATGGCTTTATCCTGAATGAGGCAGCCGTGCAGGCGCTTGGCTGGCAAGACCCGGTTGGCAAAAGAATAGGCTTTTCCGACACCACTTCAGGTAAGGTGGTTGGTGTTGTCAGGAACTTTAACTACAAATCCCTCCACAGCGAAATTGAGCCCCTTGTTATTATGCTGGCTCCTGAGAACAGCGGTTACCTTATGGCACGCATGACACCCGGTAACATCAGCGAAACCATATCGCATGTAGAAGACACCTGGCAGCGCCTGGCGCCGTCTCATCCTATGGAATACTTTTTCCTGGATGACAGCTTTAACGAGCAGTACCGTGCCGAGGAAAAGATGCTGGCCATCTTCGGGTATTTTGCGCTGCTCACCATCATCATCGCGTGCATGGGTTTGTTTGGCCTTGCCTCCTTTATGGCAGAGCAGCGCACCCGCGAGATTGGTATACGAAAGGTGCTGGGCTCCTCCACTTCGCAAATTGTGGTGCTGCTGACAAAAGACTTTGCCCTGTTGGTGCTGCTGGCTATTTTGCTGGCCTGCCCTATTGCCTGGTACGGCATGCAGCTGTGGCTCCAGGATTTTGCCTATCGCACCCCCATCAGCATCTGGATTTTCGTGGCTTCCGGTATTGTAGCCCTTGCGCTGGCCATTTTCACGGTAAGCTTTAAAGCTGCCCGGGCCGCCATGTCTGACCCTGTTCTGGCGCTACGAACAGAGTAAGCGCTATTTAAGACTTTTATTGTTTGTTTAAGGTGAAAACTTCAAGTGGAGCAGGTTTTTTCTGCTCCACTGAAGCAACCTTATCACCTTTGGGCACATCTTTAAATAAAAACTAAACTATGAAAAATACACCGGCTGTTTTTTTAACCTCCCTGGCTGTCAGCGCCATCAGCCTGACTGTTCCGATGCCAGCGGCTACTACTGTGCTCGATCTTTTCATAGGAGAGGATATTACGGCGCAGCACATTAACCCAAGGAACTGCGAATCCCACCAACACAAAGTTCTCGGAACAGATGACACAGCTGAGAAGCCTGTACATACCATATCTGACTGGGAAACCCTCAAGTTGCTGCGTAGGCTGCCATCAGAGCAGGAACGTACAGTGCAATCTGATTCAGAAGCTGCTTTTACGCGCATCAGAAACTCCACCATACACTATGCAAAGAGCAAAAGAACATAAGGTTGCCATGGCTCATGAATAGGCTACTGATTTGATCACGTGCATCCTATCAGGTCAGGTTCATGCTTTGGGGCCTGAGAAGCAGCATGCTGTAATGCACCTCTCTTTTGTTCATCTATAAAAATCACCTGATTGTCGAAAAAGGCAATTGTTGTTTCCTCATTATCTTATATTCACTATGAAACGTACCCAGTAGCTGCAAAAAATAACTGCTCACACCTATGGATGCAGGCGCATTTTCTTTCTTCCGTCGCCATAGTGCCTATGGTGTGCTTTTCCTGAGGCTTGCCATCGGCGTATTTATTATTTATGGCGTGCAGGACAATGTTTTCAGCTGGGAAAGAATGCTGGAGTTCAGGGATTTTCTGCAGGAGCGTGGTGTGCCTTACCCCTTGCTGGCGGCACATGTGTCAGTTTACGTGCAGTTTACCTGCGGCATTCTCCTGCTTTTGGGAGGCGCCGTCCGGTTTGTGGGGCTGCTGCTCATCATCAATTTCACTGCTGCTATTTTCATAGCGCATATCGGGCAACCTTTCCAGCAGTACTATCCTGCAGCACAACTTATAGCGGTTGGCTTTTTCTTTTTGTTCAACGGGGCAGGTCCGGTGTCACTGGATGCCTTTGTAACACGTACACAGCAAAAGCATCATAGCCCTCTATATGCTAAGAAACCTTCTGTTATTCGTAAAAGCTAATACATGACTTCAAAAGCGCTTCTGTTCGTATTCAGTTTCAATCTATATTTCTTAGGGTATGCCCAACAACAGGAAGCAAGTACCAGCAGGTATAATGTAACGATAGACCTGACACAGGTAAGAGACGATAAGGTGCCGGTGACTGTTAAGGCCCCGCCTGTCAACCAGAAAGAGATCACCTACATTATGCCGAAGATAGTGCCGGGCACTTATTCTGTTTCGGACTTTGGCAGGTTTGTAACGGGTTTTAAGGCCTATAATGCAAAAGGAGACACACTGGCTGTTACCAAACTGGACACAAACCGCTGGAAAATCAACAATGCCTCGTCTCTGGACCGTGTGACCTATTGGGTAGACGATACCTTTGATGCGCAGAAGCGTGAAGAAGTGCTGTTTGAGCCGGGCGGCACCAACATTGAAGAAAACAAGAACTTCCTGCTGAACCCATTCGGCTTTGTGGGATACTTTGAAGGCATGAAGCAAGTGCCTTACGAGCTCAATATTACAAAGCCGCAGGGCTTCTATGGCTCTACCTCTTTGCAGGCTATGTCCTCTACCGCTTCCTCAGACAAGTACCTCCTGCCCGATTACATGGAACTGGCCGATTCGCCGCTGATGTATAACCGCCCCGACACCACTGTTCTGAACCTCGGCGGTACAGAAGTATTGGTATCGGTCTACTCCCCTTCCGGCCGGGTAACGTCTGCGCCCATTGCAGCCAATGTAAAAAACATCCTGGAGGCACAGCGCAGCTACCTGGGAGGCACCCTGCCCGTAGAAAAATATGCTTTCCTGATTTACGTGCCAGAGCGGGTGGGCAAGTCTGGCTCGTATGGTGCGCTGGAGCATTCTTATTCTTCTGTCTATTTTCTGCCGGAAATGCCGGCGGAGCAGTTCAGCAGCACCATCCGCGATGTGGCCGCGCATGAGTTTTTCCATATCGTTACGCCACTCAGCATCCATTCGGAAGAAATAGGCAACTTCGACTACATCGACCCTAAAATGTCGAAACACCTGTGGCTGTATGAGGGGGTTACTGAATACTTTGCCTCGCATGTGCAGGCGTATGAAAACCTCATAGACCTGGAGGAGTACCTGCAGAAGGTGCGCGAGAACATCATTACGTCCAGGGCTTACTATAACGATACGCTGCCCTTCACGGAGATGAGCGCTAAGGTGCTGGACAAGTATGAGGACCAGTATGGAAACGTGTATCAGAAAGGCGCCCTGATAGGTCTGGTGCTGGATATAAAACTGCGGGAGCTATCGGGTGGAACCTATGGCCTGCGCAACCTCATGCTGGACCTGGCCAAGACCTACGGCAAAGAGAATTCCTTTAAAGATGAGGAACTGTTTGATAAGATTGCGGAGCTGACGTACCCGGAAATCCGGGAGTTTTTCAGGAAGCATGTGGAAGGCGCGGAGTCCCTCCCCCTGGCTGAGACACTGCAGAAGGTCGGCATCCGGTATGAGCCAACGGCAACCCGGCAGGTTATCTCCTACGGCGACTTTACCCCCGGCTTTGATCAGGAGGCAGGCAAGATAACAATAGTAGAGACCGATGAAATGGATGCTTTCGGAAAGGCTATGGGCTTTAAACCGGGCGACCAGCTACTGGCACTGAACGGCACTGAAATCACGCCGCAGAACATCCGGGAGATTATTGGAGAAAAGCTACAGCAGGTTAAGCCCGGTGAGAACATCACTATAACAGTGGGACGGGAAAATGCAAAAGGTAAAATCAAAAAGAAAAAACTGAAAGGCAAGGCAACAGCCCGCGAGCGGCAGTCGCTGCACGTGCTGGAGCCAGACCCAAATGCAACACCTGAGCAAAAAGCTCTGCGAGCCGCCTGGCTGAACAACAAGGTTTAAGCTTGCCTCATCACACACATATGCACCGCCGCAATTATAGAATAAAAAGACATTTCACATCCATAGCCTGCTGAAAAAGCGGTCAGGGCTCCTCATATCCTGGTTAAGCTGAAGCTGCCCCTCTGCTCCTCAGAGCGTTATATCTTTATTCTGGCCTATGGTTTGAGAAAACCACTGCTCCTTCTATTAACAGGGAGCTATACCTATAGTACGGCTTCTTTTATTTACCTTCGTACAACTTATTTCCGCACCAAAACCATTTGTAACTTTTATAGGTTATTTCTGTACTTAGACTAAATTAAATTGTTGATATTCCGTTACATTAACTACGGTTACACTAGTATAACCATCAGGCTTGATGCGCTTTAATCACCTTTATCTTTTATTTTGCTTACTGCTTATTACAGTGCCTTCCTTCGCCCAGAATTTCGCTGTGCGGGGATATGTACGGGATGCCAACAATGGCGAGGTCCTGATAGGTGCCACCGTGTCCGTTCCTCAGCTTGGCCTCGGAACCAGCACCAACGAAGAGGGCGTTTTCACGATTAGCCTGCCTGAAGGCGAGTATGCATTAAAAGCGAGTTATATCGGCTATACCAGTTTTTCCCGCGATATCCGGGTTACGGACGGGGCACAGCGCATCAACTTTACCTTAGACCCAGTTGATACTGAACTGAAAGAGGTACGGGTAGAGGCTGGTGGCCTGCGCCAGAAACTGAATGACACCCGCATGAGCGTCGAGTCCCTCTCCTCGCGCGAGGCTAAACTACTGCCCGCGCTCTTCGGGGAGGTGGACCTGGTGAAGACCCTGCAACTGAAGCCTGGCGTGCAGTCTGGTGGCGAGGGTACTTCCGGCCTGTATGTGCGCGGCGGCGGGCCCGACCAGAACCTGGTGTTGGTAGATGACGCCCTTATCTATAATCCCTCTCACCTGTTTGGTTTTTTCAGCGTGTTCAACCCTGATGCGGTAAAGAGTGTGGACCTGTACAAAGGCGGTTTCCCTGCACAGTACGGCGGCCGGTTGTCTTCGGTGATGGATGTAAAGTTGAACGAAGGAAATAACGAGAAGCTGACAGCAACAGGTGGCCTGGGGCTTATTGCCTCGCGCCTTACACTGGACGGGCCGATTATAAAAGACAAGCTGACCTTTACCGTGTCGGGGCGCCGGACGTACGTGGATATTTTTACACGCCAGATAAACCGCCTGAGCGAGGGCAACGCAGATTATGACCCTATACCAGATTACCACTTCTACGACCTGAACGGCAAGCTAACTTATAAGGCGGGCAAAAACGATGAACTGTCGCTGAGCGGCTACTTCGGGCGCGACATCTTTGGCTTTAACGACGACAAGTTCAAGTTCAATTTTGATTGGGGTAATACCATGGGCAACCTTCGATGGAGGCACAGGTTCAACAACAGCCTCTATGCCACCACGTCCTTCTACACCTCCGGCTACCAGTACCGCATCAACAATGCCATTGATGTATTCAGCGCAAAGCTTACATCTGCTGTAAAAGACTATACCCTTAAAACTGATTTCGACTTGTTTGTGAAGGGCGGGCACAGTGTGAAATTCGGCGCGATGGCTACCCGCCACCACTTTATCATCGGCCGGCTTAATTTTGAGTCTGATGACAGTACACAGGCTTTCTCAACCGGCACTAACCTGGCAGGCACAGAGTTCGGGGTGTATGCCTCTGATGATTACCAGGTAAACGCGCAGCTCTCGCTAAACTATGGACTGCGCTTGTCTGGCTTTTCAAACAACGGCAAAACGTATACAGCACTGGAACCACGTATTGCTGCCAAATACAACCTAAGCGAGAGCACCTCCCTGAAAGCCAGCTACGCCAGCATGAAGCAGTACGTGCACCTCGTTTCGAATTCAGGCGCTTCTCTGCCTACTGACATCTGGTACCCGTCCACAAGGGGGGTGGAGCCGCAACGATCCCAACAGGTAGCGGCAGGTATAAACAAGCTCTTTGGCAGGGGCAGGTACCTGTTCACCAACGAGGTGTACTACAAGTGGATGACAAACCAGCTCGACTTCCGCGACGGTGCAAACCTCTTTGTGAATGACAACCTGCAGGACGAGTTCCTCTTTGGCAAGGGCAAAAGCTATGGCAATGAGATATACCTGGAGAAGGTCAAAGGCAAAACCACCGGCTGGCTCGGCTATACCCTCTCCTGGACCTACAGGAAGTTTGACAGCGAAAATGATTTAGACGATATCAACGAGGGACGCTGGTTCCCGACACGTTACGACCGGCGCCACGACATCAGCCTAGTGGTGCTGCACCAGTTTAACAAGCGCCTGAGCCTGACCGGCACTTTTGTGTTCGGCACGGGCAATGCTTACTCCATTCCGGTAGCACGCTTTATTTTCCAGGATGTGGAAGGCGAAGACCCATCTGTGATACCGATTTACCAGGACCGCAATTCGTTCAGGCTGGCCCCTTACCACCGCCTCGACCTGAGTGTGGTGTACAAACTGAAGCCGAAGCGAGGCGAATCGGATCTGACGTTCAGCGTGTACAATGTATACAATCGCCGCAACCCGTACTTCGTGTATTTTGAGCAGGTAAAAGACGCTGACAGAGTAGAGACACTAGGTTTCCAGGCAAAGCAGGTGGCGCTGTTCCCACTTGTTCCGGCTATCACCTATAATTTTAAGTTTAGATGAAGTTAAAGCATTTCCTATATTTCCTGCTGCCGCTCATTTCTGTTTTCTATGGCTGCGACATGGATAAAGACATAGAGATAGAACTGCCTGCGCATAATCCGCAGTTGGTAGTGGAGGGCTATTTGGAACCGGGCAAGCCCTTTCGTGTAGCTGTGCAGGAAAGCGCCAGCTACTTCGATGCCCCAACGCCCCCGCTCGTACCGGATGCAGAAGTAGTTATCACCCACAATGGCCGACGCATCGATCTGACGTATAAGCCGAAGCTAGATAACGTAACAGGTTTCCTGTATACCCACAGTTCACCAGAAATCATGGAGGGAAAGCCGGGCGATGTTTATGGTATTGAAGTGACGGATGGGAAAGGCCGCAAGGTTACGGGCTTTACCACCATAATGCCTGTAGTACCCATTGATACGGTGGAGTGGCGGTTTAATGATGAAGAACTGGCGCTCGTGCTGACGTCATTTGAAGACAATGGCAACACATCAAATTATTACCGCTACATGACGCACCGCGACAGCCTGAACCAGGACTCTGACAGGGAATTTTTTGCCTCTGACGAGTTCAACAATGGTAAGCGTGTGACGTACGGCTCCAACTACAGGTATGAGCAAGGTGAAACCCTTATAGTAACATTGTTTAACATCGAAAAACAGTACTTCGATTTTCTATCTTCTACGGATAATGCCAAGGATGCAAACGGCAATCCTTTTGCCCAGCCATCCCGAATCAGATCATCGGTGCAGGGCGGTCTCGGTATCTTCACAAACCTGGCCTACGACCGTAAAGTCGTAGTTATTAAGTAAGTTAGAGAGTTAGAGAGTTAGAGAGTTAGAGAGTTAGAGAGTTAGAGAGTTAGAGAGTTAGAGAGTTAGAGAGTTAGAGAGTTAGAGAGTTAGAGAGTTAGAGAGTTAGAGAGTTAGAGAGTTAGAGAGTTAAGGTATACTGAACTTGCCTTGAGCAGGGTTTCAACAGACGTTGAATCCTTTCGAATTCTTCTCCTTTTCCTGCTGAGATGGATCCAACTTTCGCAATTCTCCCGAACGACTAACCTACAAAATCAAAAAGAGGTAGAAGCAGTATGCTATTCAGCTGCTTCTACCTCTTTTTGATTTTGGTTTAACTCTTTAACTCCTAAACTTTCTAACTTCTTCTTATCAGTTCCCGAATTAACATGGTCATGCGGGGCTCGGCTATGGCGGCAGCATCCAGGATATCAGACAGCACTACTTTCTTGATCCTTTCTGGTGTACACATGTCTGTGATAACGGATACGGCAAATACTGGCATGTCCATATGGCGCGCTGCAATTACTTCAGGCACGGTAGACATACCTACGGCATCCGCGCCAATGATGCTCAGGTAACGGTACTCGGCCTTTGTCTCCAGCATCGGCCCCGGTACGCTCACGTATACGCCTTCGCTCAGGTCGAAGTCAGCATCTTCTGCAATCACCATGGCTTCGCGTATCATGTGCTCATCATACACCTCGCTCATGTCCGGGAAGCGTGGGCCCAATTCATCCAGGTTTTTGCCTATCAACGGGTTGCCGGGCAGCAGGTTAATGTGGTTGGTAATTACCATCAGGTCGCTGGTTTCGAAGCGGGGGTTAAGCCCTCCGGCGGCATTAGACACAAAGAGCTTTTTAACTCCCAGCAGCTTCATTACACGCACCGGAAAAGCCACCTGCTCCATCGTATACCCTTCGTAGTAGTGGAACCGCCCCTGCATCACCACTACCGGCTTGCCTGCCAGCAAGCCAAAAATCAGTTTTCCGGAATGGCTCTCGACGGTAGAAACCGGAAAACCAGGGATATCAGCATAAGACAATGAATATTGGATATCTACCTCTTTTACCAGGGCACCTAAACCCGTGCCCAGTATAATCCCGAACCCCGGCGCAAAGCCACCTGTTTTACTTTGGATATATGCGGTTGATTCCTTTAAAAGCTGCATCATGTGTATACTATAGATTGACTGAATGGATTTATTTATCATTGGATATAAGCGCCTTAGCAGCCTATACTATTTAAAGCTGAGAAGGAGTAACAGAAACTTCTAGCTACTTACGGGCAATTTGCAAAAAAATAGATTTGCCATAAAATAAAAACAGCTTTCTGGCGCAATGCCTGAAAGCTGTTTTTGCTACTAAACCTTAGGTTGTTCTAAAGCTAACCCATAGTTAGTCGAAAATCTATGATTTAATCATTCAAAAGTGGCTGCTTACTGAATGCTCAGTTCGTAAGGCATTCTGGCCTGCACACCCTGTAAATTACTGACTTTTTTGTACAGCTTATAGTATGGGTATAGTTCGCCAAGTTCTGCTTTGATGGACTGTTCTTTTGTCTGCGCACCAAAGTCGCTGAAGAGTTCATCGAAGAATGATTTGCGGGCAGGTAAGGTCTTCAGGCGGTAATCATCTTCTATGTTAGCCGATTTAGCGGCAACAGCGATGGCTTCTTCCAGGCCGCCATACATATCAACAAGATTACGCTGCTTGGCTTCGATGCCTGACCATACGCGGCCAGAGGCATATTCTTTCAGCTTGTCCTGGCTCATGTCGCGGCCTTCGGCTGCTTTGCTGGTGAAGGTCTCGTAAATCTGGTTAATCTGGTTCTGCACTATCTCCTGTTCCTGCTCCGTCATAGGGCGTGTGATGGTTGGCATATCCGCAAACTTACCTGTGCTCACATGGTCAACCGTAATGCCCAAGGTCTCGTTGAGGAAGCCCTGTATGTTCGGGATAACGCCGAAAACTCCTATACTACCGGTAATGGTGTTGGGGTGCGCCACAATAGTATCACAACCCATGGCAATATAGTAGCCGCCAGAAGCAGCGTAGTCAGACATAGAGGCAATGATGGGTTTTTCCTTCTTGAGGAGTTGAATCTCGCGCCAGATAACGTCTGATGCCAGCGCACTGCCACCCGGCGAGCTGATGCGCAGCACCACTGCCTTCACGTTCTCATCCATGCGTGCATTTCGCAGGGCATCCATAAAGCGTCTGCTGCCGATGTTGCCTTCATCACCTTCACCGTCCACAATGTCGCCTTCGGCATAGATAACAGCAATCCTGTTTTTGGATGTACTTACTTCTATATTATCTTTTACCTTTTTGTATTTAGACAGCTGCACCAGTTCCAGCTTGGCATCCTGCTCAATTCCCATTTTTTCTTTCATGAAGGAGACTGCCTCATCAAAGTAGCCGACATCCGTAATCAGCTTATGCTCGATGGCATCTTCAGGGTCGCGCACCAATAAGTTATCCTGCACTCTCTTTAGTTCGGCTACGTCCACACCGCGCGATTTGGCAATGTTCTGCAGCTGGTAATTGTTGATAGAGTTCAGGAAAGAGTTGAGCTGCTCACGGTTGGCATCACTGGCCTGCTCTAAAAAGAAAGGTTCTACAGCGCTTTTGTAGGTACCCACTTTAAAAATCTGGGCCTCGATGTTCAGTTTGTCCAGCAGCCTTTTAAAGAAAAACAGCTCAGAGCTCATGCCGTTGAACTCAATCGTACCCATTGGGTTCAGGTAGATTTTATCAGATACTGAAGCTAAGTAATAAGCTTTCTCGGTAGAGATGTCGGTATAAGAAACGACAAATTTACCGGACTCCTTGAAGTCAATTAGTTCATTCCGTATCTCCTCTAACTTCGCCAGACCGGCATCCACCAGAATCATGTTCAGGAAAATACCTTTCACATTATCGTCCGTTTTAGCACGGCGGATAGCAGCTTTTATCTCATCAAGGCCATCTGAACTCGACAGGGAACCGAAGGCAAAGCCTAGCTCAGCGAACGGATTTTCTGGGTCGCGCTCTGTGATAGGCTTGTCCAGCTTCAATTCCAGTACTGAGTTCTCAGCAACCTTTACTTCATCAGAGGAGGCTGAAGCGGCGGCAATACCAATCAGCAGCAGAAAAGAGATAAAAAAGAATACGAGCAAGCCAACCAGGGTAGCCAGCACATATTTCAGAAAGTTTAACATGTTATTTTTCAGTTTTAATTGGATGCTCTTTTAGGGGCTTTTATATCCATGCTTTTATATAGAATGCAAAAATAAGGCAAATTGTTTATCGGGTGTTAGCCTTCTCGACAAACTCCACATTTTTATAGACAAATATTTAAATTAAAAGGATTAGCGGGTGCAAAAACAAAAAGTTTGTAATTTACTGAGTTAGTAAGACATAACAAGATGAGGAAGCTTCTACTTTCCCTTCTAAATTAAATACAAAGAGAAGTTTAAACATGAGCCTCTGTATTGCACCTATTTTGCCTTTCTCGCTTTTGAACTCCTTAATAGCCATACTTTTTTCCCCACTGTGCCTGTAGTTGCTTGCGCATATCGTTTTCGCGGCCGTTCTGGCCTGGCTGGTAAAAGGCGGTGCTGCTTAGTTCCTGCGGCATAAACTCCTGCTGTACAAAATTGCCTTCATAGTCGTGGGCATACTTGTAGTTGTTGCCGTACCCTATTTCTTTCATCAGTTTTGTAGGAGCGTTCCGGATGTGCAGCGGCACCGGCAGGTTACCTGTTTGCTGCACCAGCGCGCGCGCCTGCTTAATAGCCTTGTACGATGCATTGCTCTTTGGAGAGGTAGCCAGGTAAACGGTGCACTGCGAAAGAATAATTTCTGCCTCGGGGTAGCCAATCATCTGCACCGCCTGAAAGCAGGAGGTAGCCATGAGCAGGGCATTCGAGTTGGCCAGGCCAATGTCTTCGGAAGCGGCAATCAGCAAGCGCCGGGCAATGAACTTCGGATCTTCGCCCCCCTCTATCATGCGGGCGAGCCAGTATACGGCTGCATTCGGGTCAGAGCCCCGAATGGATTTGATATAGGCTGAAACCAGGTCGTAGTGCATCTCCCCGGACTTGTCGTACATCACAATGTTCTGCTGCGCCACCTGCTTAACCAGCTCATTCTTCACCACAACCCCATCGTCACCTTTTACTCCTTCCGCCACAATCTCCAGCAGGTTCAGCAGCTTCCGGGCATCGCCTCCAGATATGGTTAAAAGAGCCTCATATTCCTCTACCCGCACTTTCCGGTGGCGCATCCACTCATCCTGCTCCAGTGCCTTGTCTACCAGTTCTATTAGTTCGTCTTTTGTCAGGTGCTTCAGGATGTAGACCTGGCACCTCGACAGCAAAGCGGAGATTACCTCGAACGACGGGTTTTCTGTAGTCGCCCCAACCAGCGTTACCGTACCTTTCTCCACCGCCCCCAGCAGCGCATCCTGCTGCGATTTGTTGAAGCGGTGTATCTCATCAATAAACAGTACGGTTCCCTGCCGCTTCCGGGCCTGCTCTATTACTTCCCGTATATCCTTTACACCGGAGTTGATGGCACTCAGCGCTACAAACGGTACTTTCATCTGGTTGGCAATAATGTTAGCCAGCGTGGTTTTACCCACACCCGGGGGTCCCCATAGAATCATGCTCGGGATCACACCTCCTTCTATGTAGCGGCGCAGGATCCCATCTGGGCCCACCAGGTGCTTCTGTCCGTAGTACTGATCTAAATTGTGAGGCCGCATGCGCTCGGCCAAAGGTATGTTCGGGTGATTCATCTGCTCTGCTTCTATCTCCGGATAGGTTAAAGACAAAGCTACGAATTTGAGTGGAAAGAGGTCAGGAATAGCTGGTTCTTGTTTAGATGATGTGTGGCTAGTGGAGTCAGAGCAGAATTCGGCTATATATTTCACCTCCTTGCTATCCTTATAGCCAAGGCACGAAAAAGTGGTATGTCAGCATAAAATATACACTATTTGTAGTATCTTACTCCTCTTCCCTAATCAAATAAAAACTACATGTTATACAGAAATACCCTCACGCTGTTACTTTGCCTGTGCTTCAGCTTCACGTTTGCCCAGAAGTCTGCCACAACTGTTCTACAAGAGGTTAAACCTGAAAAAGCAGGTATGAGCGCCGAACGCCTGCAACGCCTAGATCGGGTGCTGCAGGAGTATGTAGACAAAAATTATATTCCGGGCGCTGTCGCTTTAATTGCCCGCAATGGCAAGGTTGTTTACTATAAGAGCGTGGGCCACAGTGATACAGAAGCTAAAGAGACCCTGAAGCGCGATGATATTTTCCGTATCGCCTCTCAGACCAAAGCCATTACCAGTGTGGGCGTGATGATGCTGTATGAAGAAGGAAGGTTCCTGCTTGATGACCCCATCTCCAAATATATTCCTGCTTTTAAAAGCCCAAAGGTACTGGACACCTTCAACAAGCAGGACACTACTTTTACTACGGTGCCGGCGAAGCGGGAAATTACTATTCGTGACCTGCTCACCCATACCTCCGGCATCAGTTACCCCTCTATTGGCGGACCTGAGGCGACAGCCATTTATGCAAAAAGTAAAATACCAAGTGGCATTGGCACCCCCAACGACAAATTAGCTGATGCCATACATGCGCTGGCAAAGCAGCCACTCCTCCACCAGCCGGGAGAACGTTTCACTTATGGTTTGAACACAGATGTGCTGGGGCATTTGATTGAAGTTGTTTCCGGAAAGCCACTGGACCAGTTCTTCAGAACGCGCATTTTTGAGCCACTTGGCATGAAAGACACCTGGTTTTATTTACCTGCTGAGAAACACGACCGCCTTGTTAAACTATACAGCGAGGGAGAAAACAGGAAACTACAACCTGTGCCTGCAAGAGGAGGACAGACACCTGATTTCCCAAAACTGGCTGGATCGTATTTCTCAGGTGGCGCTGGCTTGTCTTCTACCATCCACGACTATGCTGTTTTCCTGCAGATGCTGCTGAATAACGGGGAGTACAATGGCCGTCGGCTGTTAAGCCCAACTACCGTACGCCTCATGACCACCAACCAGATAGGAGAAGTGATGATGGGGAACAACAAATTCGGTCTTGGTTTTGGCATTGCCACAGAAAAAGGCGCCGCCAGATTACCTGTTTCAGAAGGTACTTATGACTGGGGCGGCATTTTCGGCACCACCTACTGGGTAGACCCAAAAGAAGGCATTGTAGCGCTGCTCTACACAAACAAATACCCGAACAGCTATGGAGACCTGAACGACAAATTCCGGGTACTTGTTTACCAGGCTATCACAGACAGCCAACTTTCTTCCAGGTAGAGCTAGTAATACCAAATGGCATAAAGCGTATTCCATAGGAAAGCTATCTAAGCTGCCGTAGCTATAGTTCATCCAGCGGCATCAAACCGTCCTATAGCTGTTGTTTTGTGCTCTCCAGGCCCAGAGGCCTCGTCGTAGGGGGACCTTTAGGCAATTTGGTATAAGCTACTTATAAGTTACACAATCTAATAAGGCCAGCTTTCCTGAGCTGACCTTATTAGATTGTGTAAAGTAAGAGCCCTTCCTGCTTTCCTTTAAAGGTAGGGTGGCTTCATTTCATCTTACTCTGACTATAGCGCGAGCGTCCTTGCTCATGTCTCCTATCTTCGGGCCTATGCCCCGGACGGGTTACAAACACTACATCATAAAAAGACACAGGTTTTAAAACCTGCACCAGTGAAAGGGAGAATGAAGCAGCTCAACCTTTACAGGCTGGAGTTTATACTAAGCCAGCTCAGGTGCCGCTAAAGACATCTCTTTGGAAAACATCTACCTGCCTCCCGCCCTTGTTGGCTCTATATCATTTTCCCTTTCCAATTGCCTGTCTACATGTTCACTTTCTTCCCGAAGCGCTGGTTCGTGCATAGGGCTTTCAGTTGGTCTTTCGTCACCAAACAGGATTCCCCACTGTTTGAAATTTTCTGTTCTATCGAAGATTACTTTGAGCACAGCTATCACCGGCAACGACAGGAACATCCCAATTACCCCCGCAATCTCACCGCCTACTATAACGCCCACAATGGTAGCCAATGCATTTATCTTTACTTTAGACCCTACAATGCGTGGCATCAGGATATTGTTGTCCAGGAACTGCACGGCCGCTATTACACCCAGCACTGTGAGTATCGGCCACAACTCTGAGGAGGAGGCAAGCGTCAGCAGCACCCCGATAATGTTACCCAGCAAGGCGCCAACGTACGGTATCAGGTTCAGGAAAGCGAATATCACCCCAATCAGCAAGGCGTGTTTAATGCCGATGATCATCAGAATGCCTCCAAGCAGCACAGTCATATAAGAAACCTGGATTAAGAGGCCAAAGAGATAGCTTTTAATGATGATTTCCATTTCACGCATCGTGTCTTCCACATTCTCGTGGTTGCTGCTCGGGAACCAGAAAAACACAAAGCGCAACAGCAGGTTCTTATAAAAGAGCAACAGGAAGATATAGATGGGCACCAAACCCAGGAAAACGAATATGCCCGTGATAGACGTGGCAGCTCCACTCAGCATGTTACCCAGGTAACCCAAAATTCTGTTACTCTGCTCACTTATAAAGTTCGTCTGCTCTTCGGTAGACACTGGGGAGATACTTTCTACCCAAGCACTGAGTGACCGTAAATGTTGCGTAACGTTTGCCTGGATAACAGGAAAGTCAGATATCAGGTTACTTATCTGAAAGGAGAAGAACCAGATAATAAGCCCCACCACCAGTACCAGTACCAGCAGGGTGGTACCAATGGCCAGCGTCTCAGGGAACTTATTTTTCCTGAAAAAACGGTAGAGTGGCAGCAGCATGATACTCAGGAAGAAAGCCATCAGCATCGGGGCCAGCAAGTCTCTGCCCAGCACAATGATCCATCCCAGGAAAAATATTCCCATTACTTCGATTGCCCTTCTTACTGTGAGCGGCATATCATTTTTGAAATTCATATTTGGTAAGGTTAAGCTTTAGTAATGCCTCTGTATACGGTGCAGAAGGAAAAGGAATTACCTTTGCGCCATGAGTAAACAAGTGCAGGTGCATGCGGCGCTGTTTCTGGTGGCCCTGATCTATGGGAGTAACTACAGCATCGCAAAAGAAGTAATGCCTCTTTATGTGGGCCCTTTTGGTCTGATTGTGATTCGGGTAGTATCTGCGGCGCTCTTTTTCGGCATCTTTTCAAGGATGGTTGTGAAGGAGAAAATAGTGGGACGGGCTGACAACCTGCGTTCTATTGCCTGCGGCGTGACGGGCATAGCCATCAACCAACTCTGCTTTTTTGGTGGGCTCAATTTAACCGTACCCATCAATGCTGCCCTGCTGATGGTGATAAGCCCGGTAGCTGTACTCCTTTTCTCGGCCATACTGCTGAGAGAAAGCGTGAGCTTCAGGAAAGTGAGCGGCATTGCACTGGCATGCCTGGGTGCCCTGCTCCTCATTAATACCTCCCGTAGCGCAAGTGCCCCCGGTAACATCCTCGGGGACCTGCTCATTGTCATGAATGCTGTCTCTTTCGGTATGTACCTTGTGCTGGTGAAACCGCTGATGCAGAAGTACAAGGCCATCACTATTGTCAGTCGTATTTTTGCGGTGGGGGCTGTTATTGTAGTGCCTTTTGGCTGGCAACAGCTCCTAACTCCTGACTATAGCTCCTTTCCCACCTCCATTTGGCTTGCTATCGTGTTCATGGTGCTGGCTGTCACTATATTGGCTTACCTGCTCAATACCTGGGCGCTGCGCTATGCCAATCCCTCTCTGGTAGGTGCTTACATCTACCTGCAGCCGGTGCTGGCTATCGTCATTGCCACTGGCTTTGGAAAAGATGTGTTCACGCCACAGAAAGGGCTCTATGCCTTGCTGATTTTTGCCGGCGTTTACCTCGTTAGCCGGACAAGGCAGAATGTAGGCAAAAAAGCAGCATAGAGTGAACGCTCCTTAAACGAATTAAACCTTCTTTGAAAGCAGGGTACAACGCTTAAAACCTGACTGACATGCTACCTGATACGTGCACCTTGATACGCTTTGGAACTACCTCTTCCACCACACCCTGCTGGTAAAGCTTTGGATATTATCAACCCACTGCCCTACTTCCGGCACACGTATCGGCACTCCCTGCAGGGCGGCAGCCTTGTGTAAACGCTCTATCGGTTCTCCCCATGGGTGAATAGCCAGGTCGAAGGTGCCCCAGTGCACTGGCAGCAGCCTGTTGCCCTGTACCTGCTGATGAGCCTGTACTGCCTCCTCTGAATTGGTGTGAATGTCTGCCCAGTTTATATCATATGCCCCTATGGGCATAATTGTCAGGTCGAAAGGCCCGTAAGCTGCCCCTATATCCGTGAACTCTGCCATAGGTCCGGAGTCGCCACTGTAAAACACGCTCTCCTTCTTTCCAACAATACACCAGCTCACCCACAGGGTACTGTCCCGGTCGAAGAGCCACCTACCTGAAAAGTGCCTGGCAGGAGTAGCGACTAACAGGTTATCACCATCCTGCACCTGCTGCCACCAGTCCAGTTCCACAATATTCAGCGCCGGCACCCCCCACTCTACCAGCCGCTTCTTTACTTTCAGCGGCACGTAAAACAGCGGCACCTTATCGCGCAACGCATGGATAGTAGGGTAATCGAGGTGGTCGTAATGGTCGTGGGAGATGATGACGGCATCAATAGCATGAATGTCAGCTACTTTAACTGGAGCAGGATGAATGCGCTTGGGTCCGGCAAAAGGCACAGGAGAAGCCCGATCGCTCAGCACCGGGTCAATCAGGTAGCGGCGTTTGCCCAGTTCCAGCACCAGTGAGGCATGGCCTAACCAGTTTACCCGCATTTGCTCGGACTGCTCCCGCTCAAAATCTGCAGCCGAAAGGTAATGTACCGGCACTTCAAAAGAAGGCTTACCGGCGTTTTTCGAGCGTTTCGCGTACCGCAGCATCGTGTCCAGCATGTTTTCTTTCTGAAGTACTTTCGTGACGGCTGAATTAAGGAATTTTCCATCTTCAAAGCGGGAGGCGGCAGCCTGCTGAGGTCTTCTCATGATATGTCTGGTTTTCTCTTTTACCAGCCCAATGTACTCTGTTTAGCTGCTTTCGGTTTTGCTGCTCATTTTTAAGGTTTATTTGTTCTTAGTGCAGTACCTCTCTGCTGGAAACAAAAAATCCTGCCGGTATAGCACCGGCAGGATTTCCATTTTATACTTTAGATTTGTTATATACTTCTTACTTTGGGTTTGTTCCCCCAGCTTCTGTTACCGCCGCTATTACTGTTGCTGGCTGGTCTTGGTGAACCTGAACCTTCTCTTCTGCCTCCTCCGTTTGAACCGCTATTTCTTCTGCCACCGTTACCGCCACTGCGCTTCTTCTGCGCAACTGTGCTGGCTGCCTCGGCAAAATCTTTCGCCGTCATCGGGTACGGGTGATTATCAATCACAGGTACCGACTTAGAGATCAGCTTTTGAATGCTTACCAGGTAAGATGTTTCCTCAGCATCGCAGAACGACAGGGCCACGCCACTTGCTCCGGCACGGCCTGTACGGCCAATGCGGTGCACGTATGTTTCCGGTTCGTTTGGTAACTCATAGTTGATTACGTGCGACAAATCGTCCACATCAATACCACGGGCTGCAATGTCCGTTGCCACCAATACACGTGTCTGGCTTTTCTTGAAGTTATCCAGGGCACGTACACGCGCATTCTGCGACTTGTTCCCATGAATCGCCTCTGCCTGAACACCAGCTTTGCTCATATCTTTGGCTACCCTGTCAGCACCGTGCTTAGTACGGGTAAACACAAGGGCACGGTCAATTTCACCATCCTTTAACAGGTGAATCAGCAAGTTCTTCTTGTCAGACTTCTTTACATAGTAAACCGCCTGCTTAATAGTGTTTGCTGTAGACGACACCGGCGTTACCTCCACTTTGGCAGGGTTCACGAGTATCGTATCGGCTAATTTCATAATTTCCGGAGCCATAGTCGCAGAGAAAAACAGCGACTGCTTTTTCTCCGGCAATACCTTCAGCACCTTCCGTACATCATTCACAAAACCCATGTCCAGCATACGGTCCGCTTCGTCGAGCACGAACATCTCAATGTTGTTCAGGTGCACGTACTTCTGCGCCATCAGGTCGAGCAAACGGCCTGGCGTAGCTACCAGAATATCAACACCGGCACGCAGAGCATCTGTCTGCGCACGCTGTGACACACCACCAAAAATCACTGTATGCTTCAGGCCAGTATGTTTACCATAGGAGGTCAGGCTGTCTGCAATTTGCAGGGCCAGCTCACGTGTTGGCGTCAGGATCATTGCTCTAATTCTACGTGGAGCTCTGTCCTGTTGTACTTTGTTTTCTGAAAGCAACTGCAGAATAGGAATAGAAAAGGCAGCCGTTTTACCGGTTCCTGTCTGGGCACATCCTAAAATGTCTCTTTTCTGAAGTATGAGCGGAATTGACTTTTCCTGGATTGGTGTTGGTTGGGAATATCCTTCTGTTTTAAGAGCTTTAAGGATAGGCTCTATCAAATTTAAATTCTCGAATGTCATTAATTGGTTTTTCAAAAGAAACCGCGCAGCACCTTGTGTGCTGCTTAAGCGGAGAGATGGCCGGAATCTGATTCATTTTGCGTGACTGCTATAGCCACTGGGCCATTCCCGACCTGTGTTCTTTCTTCAACTTATAAAAGGACAATATAGTTCTAATATCAGCTGAAGAATACAAAGGTACGCCTATAAAATATCATATCCTATATATGTTTTTTGAGGTAGTACCCTCCAGCCTTACTCTCTATGTTGACCAGATTGATTCATTATCATCAACTTAATACAATTTTTAGCCGCATCCCATCCTCCTACCCCTTTGATAGGGGACACTCCAAAACAATATTTTTTAGATAACATCTTAGCGAAGGCAGATTTCCTTTGCTTGAAGTTGACTTTAGTATCCGATGGTAAAGCGTTGCCGGATAAACTGTGGGTTTTCCAGTTCATCCAAAACAGCTATGGCAAAGTCCTGTCGCGAAATCCTGCTTTCGCCCCGATCATCCACCACAGGGCTTTCTGTGTCGTAGCGGAACTTGCCGGTGCGCTCGCCCGGCTCAATAATTACGGCTGGGCTGAAGAAGGTCCAGTCCAGTTCCTTTTCTTCCTGGTATACTTTCAGGGAATCGCGTTGCGCCATGGCTCCGCCTTTCCAAGCTTCCGGGAACTCTGGGGTGTCTACTAGCTGCACCCCCGTTTCTGCGTAAAGGCTGCCTGCACTACCCACGTTCAGGATACGGTTTACGCCTGCTTTCTTTGCCGCCTGCAGCACCTTTCGCGCTACCTCCACATGCTTGTTGTAGTCAGCGTCCGGGCCCCAGCCAGGGCTGAAGGACACGACCACTGCATCATGCCCTGTTATTAGTGCGGCCGTTTCCTCTACATCCTCCACATTTCCTTTTTTTACTTCCAGGCTCACGCTCTCTTTAGACACGTTCTCCGTTTGCCGCACAATGGCAGTTACATCATGCCCTCTCGTGAGTGCTTCCTGGGTAATACTGGAGCCAATGTTGCCGCTGGCTCCTATAATGGCAATTTTCATATTGTAATCTTATAAGTTTCAAACTGAATGATAGCACAGCGGCTTATTGCACTTATTTATGTAATGGCAAACAAGCTTGTACCATGTCGTGTTCTTTAAACTTATAAAGGAGCACAAAGTTGCAGCACTTTACGCACCTCCCTGCATAACCTATAACCTGAGGATGGCTACTCTTTCTCTACGTGCTGCTCCCCGGCGATGTGCTTTACTATTTTTATAGCGTGCTCGCGTGAGTTCTCAATAAACCAAACGTGCGTATCCATGCCACCGCAAATTACACCCGCTAAGTAGACGTTTGGCAAGTTTGTTTCCATGGTCTCCGGGTCGTACTGCGGGTAGCGCTTTTCATCTTCAGAAAGTTTTACACCGATTTTTTCCAGAAAACTGAAGCCAGGTTGGTAGCCTGTCATAGCCAGAACAAAATCGTTGGGTATCGTAACCTTCCCTTCCGGAGTCTGGATATCTACTTCCTGCTCTCTTATCTCCGTGAGGCTGGAGGAAAAGTAGCACTTGATAGAGCCTTCCTTGATCCGGTTTTGGAGGTCGGGCTTTGTCCAGTACTTGATGCTTCCGAGTTCCGATTGGCGTACCACCATGGTTACTTCGGCTCCTTTGCGCCAGGTTTCCAGGGCAGCATCTGCAGAAGAGTTGTTAGCTCCCACCACCACCACCTTCTGCCGGAAATAATAATGCGGGTCGAAGTAATAGTGACGTACTTTGGGCAGTTCTTCACCGGGTATGTGAAGCATGTTCGGGATACCGTAGAAACCCACAGCGATTATTACATGGCGCGCCAGGTATTCTCCCTTACTTGTCCGGACGCGGTATTCTTCTCCCTCCGGCTCCATATGCTCCACTCCCTCAAAAAGGTGCACGTTCAGGTTCTTCGAATCCGCCACCCGGCGGTAGTATTCCATGGCCTCCATCCGGTTTGGCTTCGGGTGAATAGACACAAAGGGAATTCCGCCAATCTCCAGCCTGTCGGAGGTGGAGAAGAAAGTCATGTTGAGGGGGTAGTTGTAAATAGAGTTAACGAGCGTTCCTTTTTCAATAATCAGGTGGCTAAGCCCCTCCTTTTGCGCTTCCAAACCGCAGGCCAGGCCAATGGGGCCGGCTCCTACTATTAGTATATCCAGTGTTGATGTGTCCAAAGCTGCTTGTGCTTAATAAGCTTGTGTTATACGTAAAGTTTACAACATGATTCCCCTCGCATGGTTTTGAAGTACTAAATGCGCCTGTCATATCTCCCTCTTCAGGACGTACATGCCGTGGTATTCCGGTTTCATCGCCTTAAAATCCAGCCTGTAGGTACCGCATTTCTGAAAGCCATTATGCTCATAAAAGTCTACTGATTTGCTGCTGTCCATCGCCTTCAGCCACACGAGGCGCTTGTTTCGCTCCCGGGCAAACGCTACCGTAAACTCAACAACCTGTCGCCCGATGCCCTTCCCCGATGAAGCTTTTGTCAAGTAGATTCTTTCCAACTCCAGGCTATTGGCTTCACTCTCATTCGCCAGTGATTTATTTATGTTCAGCTTCAGGAAGCCCACCAGTTCCATATCAGCGTAAATCAGGAAAAGAGCAACATTAGGGTCTTCCAGTTCTTTTTTGAGTGTCGCCTCGCCAAAGCTTTTGTCAATATACCATTTGCCTCCATCGTACCACAAATACAGATAATAGTCGCCGTAAGCGTTGATGGCGATGTCCTGCAGCGTGTGTAAATCTGCTAAGGTGCAGGGGATGATTTCAGTAGTAAGCATGGCTATGGATTGATTCCCTAGGCTTTTAGTATGTGTTATTTCTGCAAATTACTAAAAGTGAAACCTGATAACTAACAGAACCCTCCAACTTAAAAGACCTCGCATCGTGCGCAGTTCCTGTGAGCTTCTGGTGGTAACAGCTTTAACACAGTAATAAGTCAAACGCAAAGTGTTGCGTCTCTACATTAAACAGATGTTATACGCCGAGTCGTATATAAAACGAAAACGGCTAAGAGTTGCCTCCTAACCGTTCCAATAAATATAGATGCTGTTTATTATGCCATTACCTCGTTCAGGTTAGGCAATTGCAGCCTGCCAAAACGGTGCAATGTATTTACATGTGAGCGTATGGCCTGCGCTAAAGTTCTGCTCTCGAGGTAAGGAATGTTATATTCAGCAGTAGTTTCTTTTACTATTTTTGCGATGGCAGGATAGTGCACGTGGCATATACGCGGAAACAGGTGGTGCTCGATCTGAAAGTTCAGGCCACCTACGTACCAGGAGAGCAACTTGCTCTTACGAGCAAAATTAGCCGTCGTATTTAGCTGGTGTATAGCCCAATCATTCTCTATGATACCGCTTTCACTAGGTAACGGATGGCTGGTGCCTTCCACGGTATGTGCCAACTGGAAGATAGTAGAAAGGATAACGCCAGCCACAAAGTGCATCAGCAGAAATCCTACTTGCACCTCCCAGAAAGGGATACCAAACAATAAGGTTGGCGCCACCAGAATTGAGAAGAAATAAAGCACTTTAAAGGCCACAATCTTTGCAAAAGCCACCCTATTCACTGCTTTGGAATTCGCGTTTACTCCGTTCCTGATAAACTGGAAGAACTGCACAAAATCCTTCAGAACTACCCAATACAGCGTAAGTAAACCATAAAACATGAAGGCATACACCCACTGTAATTTGTGGTAGAACCTAACATTTGTGTGCGGCGAGAAGCGCATGAACACCATATCGTCTATGTCTTCGTCCATCTCCACCACATTGGTATAGGTATGGTGCAGGATATTATGCTGCAGTCTCCAGTTGAAAGCAGAGCCGCCCAGCAGGTTCACAGAATGGGCCATCAGGTAGTTGATGGTTTTGCTTTTGGAGAAAGCGCCGTGGTTAGCGTCGTGCATCACACTCATGGCCACACCTGCCACCCCAATGCCCATTATAAACCACAGGCCTAAACTGATACCCAAACCGGGGGTATAGGCAAGCAGCAAAACGAATGGCACAATATAGATAAGGAGCAGGATGATGCTCTTCGTCAGGATGTTGTAGTTACCTGACTTAGGCAGGTTGTTTTCTTTGAAATATTCGTCTACACGTTTGCGTAGCGTAGGAAAAAAGAGGCTTTTGTCTTTATTGACGAATTTTACTTTGCCTTTTAACTTCATTTAGTATGCTTGATATTGAATAAAAACGGTCTCCCCAGTAGTAGCGTGCTCTGGAGGGGAAACCGGTACTGTCTGATAGCTAACCGATGGCCTCGTTCATGTCTGGCAGCCTGCCGAAGCGATGCAGCGTAGCGATGTGAGAGCGAACGGCCTGCCCAAATGTCTCATTTTCCATGTAAGGAATATTGAATTCCTCTGCTGTTTCTTTCACTATACCCGCAATAGCCGGATAGTGCACATGGCAGACGCGCGGGAAGAGGTGATGCTCAATCTGAAAATTCAAACCGCCCACGTACCACGACAACAACTTGTTATGGCGCGAAAAGTTTACGGTTGTGTTCATTTGGTGTATTGCCCAGTCATTTTCAATGTTTCCATTCTCATCCGGCCTCGGGTGGCTGGTTCCCTCCACCGTATGCGCCAACTGGAATACCACTGTCAGGATAATACCTGCTACGAAGTGCATCAGCACGAAGCCGAGCAGTACCTGCAGGAATGGAATGCCAAAGAAAAGTGTAGGCACCGCCAGTACCACAAAGAAGTACAGCACCTTCATGGTGATGAGTTTCAGGAGCCAGTTCCTGTTTTCTGACGGAGAGTTTGAATTAACGCCGTTCTTAATAAAGAGATTGTACTGTACAAAATCCTTTGCAAGAACCCAGTAGAGCGTTAACAGGCCATAAAAAACAAACGCATACACATACTGCAGCTGATGGAAAAACTTGACTTTTGTGTGCGGCGAAAAGCGCAGTACCAGCCTGTCCTGTATATCCTCGTCCATCTCCACCACATTGGTATAGGTATGGTGCAGAATGTTATGCTGCAGCTTCCAGTTGAAGGCAGAGCCGCCCACCAGGTTCAGGGTATGGCCCATTATTTCATTCACCCTTTTACTACTGGAGAACGCGCCATGGTTGGCATCGTGCATCACACTCATCCCAATACCAGCCACTCCCAACCCCATGATAAACCATAGCAGCAGACTAAGCGGAAAGGCCGGTTGAAAAGCTAAAAGTGCGATGAAAGGCAGCATGTAGCACATTAACAGCACCACGCTTTTCACAATCATGGTTGTATTAGCAGTCTTAGGGAGGTTGTTTTGGATAAAGTAATCATCTACACGTTTGCGCAAAGTAGAGAAGAACAGGTTTTTGTCTTTGGAAACGAATTTTACTTTGCTTTGAAGCTTCATACAGGGAATTTGTGTGATACATTATAAACTCACAAAAGCTGAAAGAGCATAAAGTGAATTGCGGGTACTGTGTTAAAAGGTTTACTGGCAACTATAAGTTCAGATTCAATCCCAACAAATCACTCAACATTAGTAACTAATACATAGATAGCTACCTGTCACCTACTTATTTATACGTACTAAATGCAATAATTCGTGTAAATTAGCCATAAAAAAGCTGAAAAAGCTGCCTGACAGGCTAAATTATAATGTTTAGCTACAGGACTACTTACCTAAACCGATGACGCTTAAACACAGTTTTCGTGCTTATGTTTCATCAAAAGCAATGTCACGATAGTACAAAACGCCCTTAGAGTATGTGCTATAAGCCAAGGCCTGCAGGTGCATTTTCAGCGCTTTGATAGACAAACTTACCTATGGCCTAAACAGATGAAACCAAAAGAGGCTGGCCAAAAACAGACCAACCCCTTTTGATTTCGCTGTTTACTGTTACAAGTGTATTACTTCGTCGTAAGCTGCTGCAGCGGCTTCCATAATGGCTTCGCTCATGGTTGGGTGCGGATGCACCGACTTGATGATTTCGTGGCCGGTTGTTTCCAACTTGCGGGAAACAACTACCTCTGCAATCATTTCGGTCACGTTTGCGCCTATCATGTGTGCTCCTAAGAACTCCCCGTACTTGGCATCGAAGATAACTTTCACAAAGCCGTCTTTCACACCACCTGCACTGGCTTTGCCAGACGCAGAGAACGGGAACTTGCCCACTTTGATATCAAGGCCTTGCTCACGGGCAGCTTTTTCTGTTAAACCAACAGATGCGATTTCAGGAGAGCAGTACGTGCAGCCCGGGATGTTGCCATAGTTTAACGGCTCCGGGTTGTGGCCCGCAATTTTCTCCACGCAGATAATACCCTCTGCAGAAGCAACGTGCGCCAGTGCCGGACCAGGAACAATGTCACCGATGGCATAAATGCCATCTACCGTTGTTTTGTAGAAATCATCTACCACCACGCGGCCCCTGTCTACTTCAATGCCGAGCTCCTCCAGGCCAATGTTCTCCAGGTTTGTCTGGATACCCACCGCCGAGAGCACTATTTCCGCTTCCAGACTTTCTTCGCCTTTGGCTGTTTTCACTTTAACTTTGCACAGTTTGCCACTGGTGTCTACAGACTCTACAGATGAATCTGTCATGATGTCGATACCTGACTTCTTGAAGGACTTGGCAAGCTGACGGGATACTTCTTCGTCTTCTACCGGAACAATGTTCGGCAGGTACTCCACGATGGTTACTTTCGTGCCCATGGAGTTGTAAAAGTATGCAAACTCTACCCCGATAGCGCCGGAGCCCACCACAATCATCGACTCAGGAAGCTTGTCAAGCGACATGGCCTGGCGGTAACCGATTATTTTCTTACCGTCGATTGGCAGGTTTGGCAGTTCCCGTGAACGCGCGCCTGTTGCCAGTATGATGCTGGTAGCCTCTATCGTTTCCTTTTTGCCTTCTGCGTTGGTTACTTCTACTTTGCCTTTTCCTGTTAGTTTACCTGTACCCATAATGGCATCGATCTTGTTTTTGCGAAACAGGAACTGGATACCTTTGCTCATGCCATCTGCTACGCCACGGCTGCGCTTGATAACAGCACCGAAGTCTACAGAGGCATCTCCCACAGTAATGCCATAGTCAGCAGCATGGTTAATATATTCAAAAACGCTTGCGCTCTTTAGCAGTGCCTTGGTCGGGATACAACCCCAGTTCAAGCAGATGCCACCCAGCGACTCACGCTCGATTACACCTACTTTCATACCCAGTTGCGAGGCACGAATTGCCGCCACATAACCGCCCGGGCCACTACCAAGCACTACTAAATCGTATTTTGATGCCATAGTCTCTTTTTATATAGTTGATGAACAAAAATAATCTTAAATCCCCATACTGCAAAACCAGATGTCTCAGCTGCTCCTGTTTTAGCGTAATTAGCAGACCAGGAGAAAAAGTTACATCGGCAGCATTGGCTTTCTACTTGTACCTGAAGGGGCTTGCAAACCTATGGTTTTTGCACCGCCTATCCCTGGCACAAAAAAAGGGCGCTTTCGCAGCGCCCTTTTCATAAAATCAATAATCACAATACAATATTAAGCATCCTCCGGCTTTTTGGCTTTGTTCGTTGCCAGCAAGTCCGGCTTCGTGCTGTTTAGATCTCGGGCCTCCATTTTTTTCACCGTTTCTTCTTTTATTTCCTCGAATTCAGAAAGGTGCTGTTTCGTGATAGGGTTTGCAAGGGGCAGCTTCGCACTCAGCGCATCCACCTGCTGGCCATTTTTCCAGAACCGGTAGCAGAGGTGCGGGCCGGTTGCCAGGCCTGTGCTGCCAACGTAGCCAATGGTCTGCCCCTGCTTCACCTTTTTACCAGCACGCATGCCTTTCGCAAATCTGGACATGTGCAGGTATTGCGTAGTATAGGTTTTGTTGTGCTTGATTTTAACATAGTAGCCATTGCCACGTGTATACCGCGCTTCCAGCACCACGCCATCCCCCACTGTGCGGATTGGAGTGCCATGCGGGGCGGCAAAGTCAGTACCCAGGTGTGCTTTGTAGCGTTTTTGCACCGGGTGGAAGCGTCGTTTAGAAAAGCGGGAACTGATGCGGGAATATTCTAAAGGCTCTTTCAGAAAAGCCTTTTTCATGCTCTTGCCTTCCTGGTCGTAGTAGCTCAGGCCATCGCCCTGGTCGAAGCCAATGGCGTAAAGCGGCTTGCCCATGTGCTCAAAAAAAGCAGCCTTTAAGTTACTGATATCTATTGTGGTGCCATTCACCACCTTCTCATCGTAAATGAGCTTAAACTTATCTCCCGGCTGTATGCGGTTCAGGTTTAGGCGCCAGGCGTAAATGTCGGCAAACTTGTTCACCAACTGTGGGGAGCCGCCAGCCGCAACAATAGACTCAAACAGGGAACTCTCTATCTCACCTGACAGCGTACGCTCCAGTACCTCCATCTCCCGCTCCACCTTTGTCACGGCCATTTCGCAGCGCAGGTCATAAATGATGTATTCTATGTTGTTTGGCTCATATATAAAATATTGGGCCGTCTGCGCGGAGTCCAGCGCATGAAGAAGGGTATAGCTGCGCTTCGCTGCCATGTGGCGCACATTAAAGATACCCTTTGATTTCTCGGCCAACAGGTCAATCTGGGTTGGTGAGATGTTGTACTGGGAAAGAATCTCTGAGAGGCTTTCCCCTCTTTTTATTTCCGCCTCCACAATCTCCAAGGAGTCAGTCGGAATACCGTAGACTATAGGCGCCGGTCCCTTTTCCTCTACTATCTCTTCCACTTCCTCCTCCTCTTCCTGTGCGGGAACAAGTTCTTTCGGTTGAGCCATCAAACTTTCGGTACTGAATTGCAGCGTGTACTCAGCCGTAATAAAAATGAATACCAATGAAGCGATGAGGGTGGCAAGCCCTTTGTTGCTATTGAACATCTTGTAATATCTTTGGTGGAAAGATTCGCACGAAAATAGGCTTAAACCATTACAAATAAAAACATAGCCTTCTACAATATTCAGATTCTAAATATGTTACACTATATTTAAAGAACCTGATATAGCACTGCAGCGCACTGGAGGCAACAGGCACATCTGCCGGCCAGGGCTGGCATACCCTATATAAATAACTAAAAGTCAAGAAGTTTATTCTTCCACAGCCTCGTTTTTTCCCATCTCCTTCATAATTCTATTTTTTTTCTAACTTTGACCTCTATGAAAACATTAGAAGGAAAAGTAGCTCTGGTAACCGGAGCATCCAAAGGAATAGGGCGCGCCATTGCCCAGAAATTTGTGGAAATGGGCGCACAGGTAGCATTCACGTACCTGTCGAGTGTAGAAAAAGGCCAAGCTTTAGAGCAGGAGCTATCAGCAGATGGTGGCAAGGCGAAAGGCTACCGCTCTGATGCCGCAGATAATACTCAGGCAGAACAACTGGTAGAGGATGTGGTAAAGGAGTTCGGCAAGCTGGACATTGTGGTGAACAACGCCGGCATTACGCGCGACGGGCTGCTCATGCGCATGAGCGAGGAGCAGTGGGATGCGGTAATGAACACCAACCTGAAGTCTGTTTTTAACGTGACCAAAGCGGCAACCAAGCACATGATGCGCGCCAAGAGCGGCTCCCTTATCAATATTACCTCTGTAGTAGGTATAAAAGGAAACGCTGGCCAGGCTAACTACGCTGCCTCCAAGGCTGGTATTATCGGCTTCACAAAGTCTGTTGCGCTGGAGCTTGGTTCCCGCAATATTCGCTGCAACGCTATTGCCCCAGGCTTTATTGAAACAGAGATGACCGGCGAACTGGACCAGAAAGTAGTGGACGAGTGGCGCAAGGCAATTCCGCTGAAGCGTGGCGGTTCACCGGAGGACGTCGCCAACGCGGCAGTATTCTTAGCCTCTGACCAGTCTTCTTATATCAGCGGACAGGTGCTGCAGGTAGATGGCGGCATGCTGACCTAATCAATTTCAAATCATGGATTACGAATGAGGCGTTTTGTGTAATTCATAATCAATTATTCGTAATTTATACTTATCAGAAAGACCAATGCTGCAACTTTTGCGTTAGTAGCATTGGTCTTTTTCTTTTATCTTTAGTATCAGGATTACCTGCATCTGCTTTGCTATATTACTTTTAAGCATCGGATTACCTGTGAGAAAGCACCATAATGGCAGAAGTATAGCCCTGCAGTTGCTCCTGTGTGAGGACGGAGGCACAAGCAACACCCATTCATAATTTTGTAATTAGTCATTCGTAAAAAATAAAAGTTGAATTCATTCAAGCTAATTACCTCTTATTCGCCCTGGTTGATACTTGCCTGCCTGGCTGTAGGACTGCTGTACGCCTGGTTACTTTACAGTAAGCGAACGCCGTGGCCGAAGTCTATCAACTATTTGCTGGCTGCCATGCGTTTTGCGGTGGTGAGTTTTCTGTGCTTCCTGCTTCTGGGGCCACTGGTACGCTATGTAGCCAACACGACGGTAGAGCCGACTATCGTTTTTGCGGTAGACAACTCACAATCTGTGTCGCTGTTCTCCGACTCTGTGCAGTTGCATCAGGCAACACAAGGACTGCAGGCCATGCGCGAGAAACTGGAGAATGAAGGCTACCAGACGCAAGTGCGTACCTTAGCGGCGGCAGATCAGAACGCACAGAATATTGCAGAGGTAAAATACGGAGCAGAAACAACGAACCTGAGCCAATTGCTGTCGGGGGTGCAGGAAGAGTATGCCGGGCAGAACCTGGCAGGTGTGGTGCTGTTGTCTGATGGCATCGTGAACCAGGGCATCTCTCCTACCTACTCTAACTATAACTTCACTTTATACCCGATGGCTGTAGGCGACACCATCCCGAAGAAGGACGTGCTCATTGCCTCGCTTCGTTACAACAAAGTAAACTACAGCGGCAACCGCTTCCCGCTGGAGGTGGAGTTGCAACAGGAAGGTTTTGGTGGCACGGCGGCTACGGTAACTTTAACCGAGAACGGCAAAACCATCGAACGCAAAACAGTTACCCTGAAGCCCGAGCAGCCGATACAGCAGGTTCCGTTCCAGGTATTGGCCGGAGGCTTGGGTAAAAGGCATTACGAGGTGCAGGTACAGCCGCTACAAGGCGAGTTTACCACTCTCAACAATACCAAGCATGCTTATATTGATGTGGTAAAGGGGAAGATAAAAGTACTTGTGGCCGCTGCCGCCCCGCATCCGGATATCAAAGCCATACGGGCTGCCATTGAAACGAACCAGAACTACGAGACGGAGCTTTTTATACCTGGCCTCTCACCACTGAAACAGCAGGATTATGATGTAGTGGTGCTGCACCAGTTGCCTGGAAGAGTGCCAGGTGGTGAGGCCGCTCTCAATCTTGTGCGCCAGAAGAAGATACCTGCACTCTACATACTTGGTCCGCAGAGCGACCTGAACGACTACAACCGCCTAAACGCCGGAGTTAATATCAGCACCAGCGGGCAAACAGATGAAGTGACAGCAGTAGCCTCCGGTAATTTCACCACGTTTAAACTACCGGAGGCTGCCGGCGAGCGGCTGCAGCAATACCCTCCTGCCCGTGTCCCATTTGGAGATGTACGGCTGGCCCCCAATACCGAAGTGGTGCTGTACCAGCAGGTAGGCCGCGTACGC
The DNA here is from genome assembly GCF_042686245.1 of Pontibacter toksunensis. Lineage (NCBI taxonomy): Bacteria > Pseudomonadati > Bacteroidota > Cytophagia > Cytophagales > Hymenobacteraceae > Pontibacter > Pontibacter toksunensis. The sequence continues at coordinate 117,207 of NZ_JBHUOX010000011.1, forward strand.
ACAGACAAGCCGCTGCTGGCAGTGCAAACGGCAGGAGACAGACGTAACGCCACCCTCCTTGCTTCCGGCACCTGGCAATGGCGTATCATGGAATCAGCCAACAACGCGCAGCCGGAGGTATACGACAAGCTTATCACAAACCTGATACAGCTCCTGAGCGCGCCGCGCAACAAAAAACGCCTGAACGTGTACCCGACGCAGGAAGAATACACCAGCTCGGATGAGGTTCGCTTCAATGCAGAGGCTTACAACGAGGCACTGGAACCCATCTACGGTCAGAATATCACGCTCCGCATTACGAATGAAGACGAGGAAACCAAGAGCTTTAACTTTGCGAACGGAGAGAATCAGTCTGGTGTAAACATTGGTTCGCTGCCGGGCGGCCGCTATACCTATACTGCCTCGGCAAGTATAAACGGCCAGCAACAGCAGGACAAAGGTGAGTTTGTAGTGGAAGAACTGCAACTGGAGGCGCTGAATGCGGTGGCCGACCACAACCTGCTGTACCAGCTAGCCAGCAACACCAACTCCAGGCTATATTACCCAAGCCAGCTGCAGCAACTGGAGCAGGACATACTCAACTCCAACCACAAAGATGTTATCTACAGCTCAGAAGAACTCAACGACCTGGTTGACCTGAAGTGGCTGTTCTTCCTGCTGCTGGGCCTAGTATGCATCGAATGGTTCATGCGGAAGTTCAACGGCAGTTACTGATGTGTTCTTGTTGAATTGCTGGTTGTTTTACTTCCAGAGTTTACGTTTTATTGTCAAATAAATGATACATAGCTTCTTTGAGAGAAGACTATTTCCTTAAGAGCTACACAGCGTAGTAGTTTGCCAAGTGCACTTTGTGACACTCCACTGTTCGAGCGTTCAGCGAGTGGGGGTAGGGGGCCTCCATTTGGAGGCTCTTGATTCTTTTGCCTACTTTTCTCTAAGAGGCCCCCTACCGCCATCAAGGAGAAAAGAAGGGCCCAGCCGGCGAGGCGAAAAGCCGAGAAGAACCATAAAACAACCTTTTTTATGGCTTTTCTATGAAGTGTAGAAGTATTCTCTACAAGGACCCTCAGCAGTAAGAAGCTGCAGTACTTGCAAAACTTTTTTGATGCTAACCACCGACTTCTCCCCAACTATACTGGCAACAGAGCGACTTCACCTGCGGGAACTGACCCCGGAGATGTATGACACCCTTTTCCAATCGTGTAGCGAGCGGGAAATCAAAGCTTATCTTGGCCTGAACTCAGATGCAGAATTCAGAGAAGCAAGAAGAAGGCATGAGCAGGGAACCACCACCTATTTTGTTTCCTTCAAGCACTTTCAACTGCTTCATAAACAAGAAGGTGATCTAATTGGCCGATGCGATTTCCATACCTGGGTGAAAGCCCACAGAAGAGCAGAGGTAGGCTACACCATGACAAGTGAAGCACACAAAAACAAGGGCCTGATGACAGAAGCATTAAGAGCTGTGCTTTCTTTTGGCTTCGAAAAGATGGACCTTTACAGGATAGAAGCCCTGGCATCACCACAGAACACACCCTCGCTGCAGCTCCTGAATCGCTATGGCTTTCAAAAGGAAGGCTATTTAAGAAGCCATTATATGGTGAATGGCGGGTTAGAAGACTCGGTTTTATTCTCCCTGCTGCTCCCGGAATTCGAAAAGCTTAAGCCATGTTGGGTGCAGCAGGAGGTCCAGGGCACACAGGCTCCTTCATAAACGAAATAACATCTAAATTTGAAATACCTCATTCTAAATAAGCCGTTTGAAGTACTGACGCAGTTCACAGACGAAGCAGGTCGCACAACTCTGAACGACTATGTAAAAGTAGCTGGCATATACCCTGTAGGGCGCCTGGACTACGACAGTGAAGGCCTTGTTTTGCTCACTGATGACAAGACCCTGCAGCACCGCCTCTCCGACCCGCAGTTTAAAGTAGAGAAGACTTACCTGGTGCAGGTAGAACGCATACCGCCTCAGGAAGCTCTGACCAAACTGCGGCTGGGTGTGCGCATAAAGGAGACCAAAACTTCTCCTGCCAAAGTGCGGCTTCTGGAGGAAGAGCCACAGGTGTGGGAACGTCCCAAACCCGTTCGTTTCCGGAAAAACGTACCCACCTCCTGGCTTGAAATAAAGATTTCGCAGGGCATGAACCGGCAGGTGCGCCGCATGACAGCCGCCGTAGACTATCCTACGCTGCGCCTCATCCGCACCGCCATCGGGCCGCTGAGTTTGGGAGAACTGCAGCCTGGCGAGTACCGGGAACTCACGCAGGAGGAAGTAAAAGAACTTAAAGCGGCTGCCAGCCAGGGCAGCCCAAAGACCAATAGCAGCAGTGGTGGCACCAGAGGCAGAGGCCCTGCAGGTGGCAAAGGGAAAAAAGGTGGCCAAAGCGGCTTCAGGAAGCAGATCAACTAAGAACTCGCTCCTGACATCCTGACCAGCGGGAAATGATTGCATACTCTCCTACTAGCCTAGGTCTCTCCCGCTGGCCTGAAAGACAAAGAGGGCAGCAACGACTACCTAGTACAGCCGCTTCAGCAGGGCAAGTCCTTGGTCCCACGCACCAAAACCGGCATCAGCATTAATATGCCCTGCCTCTCCGATACCTATAAAATCACTGCCCCAGGCCAGCGCCAGTTGCCTGGCACGCGTTTCGGTTACATAGGGGTCGTTGGTGCTGGCTACCAGCAGGCTCTGAAACGGGAGCGTCTCTAACGGTATAGGCGTAAAACCAGTGGTTCCTTCCGGAAAACCTGCAGCCTCCGTATCAGCGGGAGCGACCAGCAGTGCTGCCTTGATGGAACGCTTATATTCTCTGGCCCAGATGGCTACAGCGATGCAGGCGAGGCTGTGGGCTACAACAATCACCTCTGCTGGGTCATGTTGCATAACAGTTTTATCCAGCATGGTCATCCAGTCGCTACAGTGCGGGGTTTCCCAATCGTGCTGCTCTACCCGAAAAAATTCCGGGTGCTGCCGTCCCCACAGTGTTTGCCAATGCTGTGGCCCGGAACTCCCCAGGCCGGGTACTATCAGTATGGTCGGTGTCATAAACTTTCTTTCCTGGTAATGTTCTCGTTTGTTTAAGCATGCATTACCTCCTGTTGATAAAGCAGGACACAGCACATTTCCTAAACTGCTGGTAGTTGCAGCACTAGAAAACAGCTGCACCCTGTAGTTTATGCCAGATAAAACATAATCTTAGACAGGTATTAGCATCATTTTACCCTTATATAGCTTATTGAGTTGCATTAAAGCTGCTTAGCCTGTTAATTAGAGGCAGATATACTGCCTGACGTATGAAAATAAGCCCACATACCATACATATTCCGGTGGACACCGACCTCTACCTGCGCCTGGCCACCGTTGATGATGCCCCTTTTTTATACCACCTCATCAACACACACCGGGATTACCTGCGCGAGTGGCTTCCCTTTATAGATTACAGCATGTCGGTGCTGGACACAAAAGCTTATCTTAGATCTGTAACAGACAGCAAGAACATTGCGGAGGAGGTTTATGTAATTCTTAATCAGAAAAGTATAGCGGGTATTATCGGCTTCAAAGGGATTGACCATGTCAACCGCAAGACTGAAATTGGCTACTGGCTTTCTGCAACGCTGCAGGGACAGGGCATAATGCGCCGCTCCTGCAAAGCAATGCTGCAATACGCATTCGAGGAAATGGGCATGAATCGTGTGCAAATAAAGGTTGGTATAGGAAACACTAAAAGCAGCAGAATTCCGCAGGCATTAGGCTTTAAATCAGAGGGAGTGCAGCGGGATGGAGAGTACCTGAACGGTCACTTTCATGACCTGGAGATATATAGTTTGCTGCTGCGTGAGTGGGAGCAACAAAATTAACATCTGGCTGGGCTCATCAGATTGTGGCTAAATTGAATTAAGCTTGCTTTCTCCCCTCCAGTCCCAGCGGGACGACCTGTCAGTAGTCTGTTTATTTGTATAAAACGCTAAGCTCCAGTGGAGCGGCACGAAAACATGTATGCCTAATCTCCTGAATGAGGTATATTTGTCCTACAATGGAGCTTGCCTCTATACTTCAATTATCAACCTTAGAATCCCCTGAGATGAAAAACATAAAATTCACCCTGCTTTTGCTCGCCTGCGGTTTTACGGCTGCAGTTTCGGCGCAGGATGTAGCGTCCATCACCCAGGCCGAAACTACCCGCATTGTCAGCACCCTGAGCGCCGATAATATGGAAGGCCGCGCTACTTTTACCCCCGGAATTGAGAAAGCAGCCGATTTTATACAAAACGAGTTTCAACGCATTGGCTTAAAACCTTTGCCTGGCGAGGATGACTTCAAGCAGACCTTCAGCATGTACCGTGTCTCGCCAAAGGAGCAGGAAGTAAAGCTCAACGGAAAGGAGATAAAGCCGGAAAAGGTGTTCGCCATTACCGATAAAAAGGAGCTGAAGTGGACCAACAAAGGGAAGCAGAAGGTGGTGACTGTTGGCGAAAAGGATAACTTCCGTACTGTTTTGGGAGAGCTGAATAATGAACAGCAAGATGTGCTGGTGCTGGTACACCCGAAGCATGAAGACCTCTTTAGCCGGTATCAGCACTACCTTAGCAGCGGCAGTGTAAAGAAACAACTCACGCAGGGCAGCAGCAAGGTGCTTGTTTTAACAGACCAGGCTAAAGCACCCAAGTACAAGGTTGAGGTGGAAAACAAGATTGAGCAACTGCAACTCACCAACGTTGGCGGCATGATAGAGGGCAAGCGAAAAGATGAGTACGTGGTGTTCTCCGGCCACTACGACCACATCGGAATAGAGGCACCTGTGGCCGGCGACAGCATTGCCAACGGTGCCGACGATGATGCCGCAGGTACAACAGCCATGATCATGCTGGCCGACTACTATAAGCAGCAACCCCAGCCGGAGCGCTCCCTGCTGTTTGTGGCCTTTACAGCAGAAGAAATCGGCGGATTTGGCTCCAAGCATTTCTCCGAGCAACTGAACCCGGACCAGATTGTGGCGATGTTCAACATTGAGATGGTAGGCAAGCCTTCTAAGTTCGGCCCCAACAGCGCCTACCTCACCGGCTTTGAGCGCTCCGACCTGGGCACCCTGATGCAGCAGCGGCTACAGGGCACCAACTACAGTATTCACCCGGACCCTTACCCGGAGCAGAACCTTTTCTACCGCTCCGACAATGCCACCCTTGCCCGCTTAGGTGTGCCGGCGCATACCATTTCTTCTGTCCAGATTGACCAGGATAAAACCTACCACACGGTAAACGACGAACTGGAGCAACTGGACATGGAACACCTGACCAATATGATCAAAGCGATTGCGCTGGGCTCAGCAGGCGTGGTGAGCGGCGAGGATACCCCAACGCGCGTAGATAAGTCGCAGGTGCGTTAGATAAAGTATGTTAATATAATAAATATAACAGTTCGGATAAACCATGATTAACTACCTAAGCCAATTAAGGCTGATGAAAACAATAAGAACTGTTTCTTTAATATTGATTCTGTTAGGACTGATGACAAAAAGTTCTGAAGCTCAAAATCAATCAGAGAAGTGGGACACATATATAGCAATTTATGACGAAGGTAAGCCCGGGTCAACAACTTTGCGAATGGACTTGATTGAACGTGCTCCTAACACAGATTATCCCATAGTTTTGGTTACAGGCGTTACCTATGAAAGCAATCGTGAGGATGGATTTCCAGATAGCGAAACCTTCGGGTTACTTTATAAGGTAAGTGAAGAATTAGGTGAATTTCTCAATAAAAACGTCGAAAATGTTTTGGTAGGCACTTTCATGCACAATCATGAAAGGCTTGAATATTTTTATGTTAAGTCAGATAAGGATTTAGAAAAGAATCTTAAAAAGTTTTATGACTTAAAGTTTCCGAAACTAAAACCCTATATCAACATCAAAGAAGATAAAAATTGGAGCTACTACAGGGAGTTTCTCTATCCAAATGAAGAAACTCGCAATTATATGGCTGACGAAAGTGTGATTAGAAGTCTTGTGGATGCCGGAGATAAATTAGAAAAGCCAAGAAGAATTGACCATTGGATATATTTTAAGAATGAAAAAGAGCTAACCTTTTTTAAAGCCGAAGCAATAAAACAAGGTTTTGCAAGCGAGAAAATAGAAAAAACAGATAATGATACTACGCCATTCTTACTTCAAATATGGAGAGAAGACAAAGTAGATATAAACACGATTTACCCGATTACCTCTAGCTTGAAAAAGTTAGCAAAGAGTTATAATGGAGATTATGACGGATGGGAAACATTTGTTGTAAAGGAGTAAAAAACAACTCAATGAAAGCAATAAGCTTAACGGTATCAATATTTTAAGAGCTAGTAAAAAGGCTCATCCCATAGACAAATCCATCCCCTAAAATGAGTTTATTAAGCGTTTCCGGAATATCAATACAGGAAAAGGGGGATTTTACCTTACACGACATCAGCTTTACTCAAGAGGAGTTTCAGAAAATAGCTATTGCAGGAGAAACCGGCGCTGGCAAAAGTACCCTATTGAAAATTATAGCCGGGCTGGTGCAGCCGGATGCGGGCGAAGTGTTTTTTGAAGACAGGAAGGTGATTGGCCCGTTAGATAAATTGATACCAGGGCATCCGGGTATCTCCTATCTTTCGCAGCACTTTGAACTTCCTAAGTCTTTAAGAGTGGAACAAGTGCTGAAGTACGCCAACACACTGCCAGGTGAAGAAGCTGAATTGTTGTACGGAGTTTGCCGCATCGATCACCTGTTGCCACGGCGGACAGACCACCTGTCAGGAGGTGAGAAACAACGCATTGCCCTGGCCAAATTGCTTATTTCCTCTCCTAAGCTACTGCTGCTTGATGAACCCTACTCCAACCTGGATGCAGTGCACAAGAATGTTCTAAAGTCTGTTATCCGCGACATCGGCGAAAGATTAAAAATTACCTGTGTCCTGACTTCGCATGATCCGCTGGACACTCTTTCGTGGGCTGATGAAGTACTGGTGATGAAGGCTGGCCGGGTACTGCAGCAGGGAACACCCGAGCAAATGTACAGGCAACCTGTTAACGAGTATGTGGCTGGGCTATTCGGGAGCTATAACCTGCTACCTCCTGCACAAGCAACCGCTTTCTCTAAGCTGCCGGGCATAAAACCGAATGGGAAGCGGATGCTTATTCGTCCCGAAAATTTAAGAATTGTAGAAGAAGGTCAAGAGGCGCTCACAGGAAAAGTGAGTAAAGTAACCTTCTATGGCAGCTATTACGAACTTAAGGTTTCCCTCCCCGGAAATGCGACAGTTACAGTAAAAACAGTAAAAGGCAACATCGCAAAAGGCGACACAGTTTATATTTCCCTTTCTCCGGAAAACGTGTCGTATTTATAGTACAGGCTAAAGTACCAGGTTGAAAACCCAGCCTCGTATACCCCATCCTCAACCAAGGCACTTTCCCTACCTCTTGACAGTATACGTTACGTCTGCCACCACCGGAAAATGATCAGAGGGGAATTTTCCGTCGCCATAGGTATCCGTCAAAATGCCGTAGCGGATTACTTTGAAGTCAGGGCTGAGCCAGATGTGGTCTATGCGTTCATCAGTTTTTCTGTCAGCTTCAAAACCGTTGAAAGTGCCTCTGGGTGCATAGCGCACTGCTGCCAGTTGATAAGCGTCTTTTAGCGTGCCAGAGGTACTGAGGGTGGTATACTTCTCATCTTTCTGGCTGAAGTTGAAATCACCGGCAAGGACAACGGGCGCATTTCCGGCTATCTGCTTTATTCTCTGTAGCACCAGCGTCACACTCTCCTTCCGTGCCTGTTCTCCGATGTGGTCGAAATGCACGTTGAAGAAGTAAAAGGAATAACCGGTTTCTTTGTCGCGGAACTGACCCCAGGTGCAGACACGCGGAATGGCGGCATCCCATCCCTTGCTGGGCTTTTCAGGAGTTTCGGAAAGCCAGAAATGTCCCTGCTTCTGCAGCGCATATTTGTTTTTGTCATAGAATACAGCAGCATATTCTCCTTTCTCTTTGCCATCATCTCTGCCCACTCCTATATACCCATAAGCTGGCAGCGCTTCTGCCAAGCCCTTCAACTGGTGTGCCAGCACCTCCTGCGTCCCAAAAATATCGAAGTCGTGAAACTTTATCTGGTCCGCCATTACCGGGAGGCGTTTTGCCCAGGCATTCAGCGTGTCATTCACGTTGTCATACCGGATGTTGTAAGTGGCCACACGCATGGTGTTGGACTGCGCCACCGCACTGATGCTACAGCATAGCGTCAATAGGCTCAAGATGAGTAAAGTCTTTCCTAACATAACCTGAATTTAGTTTTTCTTTCCAGAGCAATAAAAAAACCCGCTGCTCCCTAGTATCGGAATAAATATACTAATTTTCTGCTCATGTCGCTGTTAAGTTTAACCTGTGCCTCACTGGCTTGTAGCAGTAAACACAGCCAGGTGAAGGTTACATGTGCAGGCGCAGATGCTTCATAATCATCAAAAATTTACGACCTTTGCCTTTAGCTAAAGTAGAAACCACCCTTGTCAGAGCTTTTAAATTTTAATTTCCCACCAGAGCCGGCTACGGATCGCGTCACCTTATTTGCCGATGTGATCCTGCCACTGCCCTTGCCCAAGTTATATACCTACCGCATTCCGTTTGAGATGAACGACAACGTGATGGTGGGTGCGCGGGTAATTGTGCAGTTCGGAGGGAAAAGGGTGCTGAGCTGCATTGTAGCGGATATACATGAAAATGCCCCCGCCGATTACCAGGCGAAGTATGTACTGGATGTGCTGGATGATACCCCGATAGTAACAGGGCCGCAGCTTAAGCTCTTCAAGTGGATAGCGGACTACTACATGTGTACCCTCGGCGAGGTGATAAATGCCGGATTGCCATCTGCCCTGAAACTGAGCAGCGAGTCGCGGATACAGTTGCACCCGCAGTATAACCCGGAGGAGGACGATATTATTTTTGCCCCGCAGGAGGAGAAAATCATCTTTGCCCTGCAGCAGAACCAGGCGCTGACATTCACGGAAGTTGGCAACCTGCTGCAACTAAAGAACTACCACAAGTTCATCAAATCACTGATTCAGAAAGAGGCGATTATTATTTATGAGCAGGTAAGCGATAAATTCTCGCCGAAGGTGGTGAAGAAGGTGCGCCTGACAGAGCACTTTGTGCAGGAAGAGGGCATGCTGGAGGAGCTGTTTAACCAGCTTACCCCGCAGCCCAAGCAGCTGGACATTCTCCTGAACTACCTCCAGAAAGTGCCGGTGCACCAAGACATCAACCTGAACTACAAAGGCCTTGAAAAGAACGAGCTCTCTAAAAACCCGCACCTCTCTGCCTCTTCCATTAACACACTGATAAAAAAAGGCGTGCTGGAGCAGTTTGACCAGATTGTGTCGCGCTTCCCGATGGACAATTTGCAGCAACAGCTGCCGATGGCGCTGTCGGAGCACCAGTTGCAGGCGAAAGATGAAATTTTGGGATTATTTAAGGAAAAGGATACGGTGCTGCTGCATGGGGTAACGGGCAGCGGTAAAACCGAAGTATACATCGACCTGATAAAGCACGCGCTGGAGGCAGGCGGCCAGGTGCTGTACCTGCTGCCGGAGATTGCGCTTACCGCCCAGATTGTAACCCGCCTGCTGAAGGTGTTTGGCGAGAAACTGGGTGTGTACCACTCTAAGTTCTCTGATAACGAACGGGCTGAGGTATGGCAGGGAATTCTGTCCGGCCGCTTTCAGGTGGTGGTGGGGGTGCGTTCGTCTATCTTTTTGCCCTTCCATAGCCTGTCGCTGATAATTGTGGATGAGGAACATGAGGCCAGCTATAAACAATATGATCCGGCACCACGTTACAACGCCCGCGAAACAGCGCTGGTGATGGCGAGCCTGCAAGGTGCAAAGACATTACTTGGCTCGGCAACGCCCTCCATCGAAAGCTACTACAACTGCAAAACCGGCCGCTGGGGTTTGGTTACTATGAGCAAACGCTTCGGGCAGGCGCAGCTACCAGACATAGAACTGATAGATACGCGCGATGCACAGCGACGGAAAGCCATGAACAGCCACTTTTCGAGCCAATTGCTGACGGCTATTGAAGAGCGCCTGCAGCGCGAGGAGCAGGTCATCCTTTTCCAGAACCGCCGTGGATATGCCCCATTCATCTCCTGCGACGAGTGCTCCTGGATACCCAAGTGTAAGTTCTGCGCCGTGAGTCTCTCCTACCACAAATATAACAGCGAATTGCGGTGCCACTACTGCGGCTACCACGAGCGCATGCCCCACGACTGCCCCGCCTGCGGTGCTACCACACTCAAAAGCATGGGCTTTGGTACAGAAAAGGTAGAAGACGAACTGAAGCTGCTGTTGCCTAAAGCCGAGGTGCAGCGCATGGACCTGGATACCACTAAAACAAAAAACAGTTATCAGCAGATTATTGCCGATTTCGAAAACGGGGTAACGAATGTGCTGGTGGGTACGCAGATGGTAACCAAAGGCCTCGACTTTGAAAACGTGAGTCTGGTGGGAATACTGAATGCAGACACGGTTATCAACTTCCCGGATTATAGGGCACACGAGCGGGCATACCAGCTATTTGTGCAGGTGAGTGGGCGTGCCGGCAGAAAAGGCAAGCCCGGAACTGTACTCATCCAGACCCGCGACCCGCTGCAGCCTATTTTCAGGAAAGTCCGCAACAATGATTACGAGAGCCTTTACGAGCATGAAATTGAGGAGCGCCTGCGGTTCGGCTATCCGCCGTTTGTGCGTATGATCCGGATTACTGTAAAGCACCCGGACGAACAGACTTCTGAAAATGCTGCTATTGTACTGGCCAAAGACCTGGTAGACCGCCTGGGAAAACAGCAGGTGCTGGGGCCTGAGGTTCCCTACATCTTCAAAATCCGAAACCTTTTCCTTAACGAGATACACATCAAACTGCCGCGCGCGAACACGAACCTGAAGGCTGCGAAAGACCAGCTGGCACAAGCTATCTTTAACCTCAAGCTCCTCCCGGACTTTAAGGGTATCCGGCTGGTAGCCGATGTAGATCCGATGTAAACAGGAGGTAGTACTTGAGTTAGTATGTTAGCTTCACAGAGCAGCTGCAGGGAGTATAACAGCTGGTACATTTACTTTTCCGAGTGCGTGAATCAACCAACTTTCACTCCAAAAAAAATATATTTTACTATTTTATAACAAACTACAAACCACAGCTAAACCTCTTCCGTATAGAGAGATACCTTTGGCTAAAAGTTGAAAACCTGAGGGTCTGATTGTTCAGAAGGAACAGTGTAGACTCTCAGGTTTTTCCTTTTTATCACCCTTAACTTTCTTTCGATTGCTTGAACAGCATGTACAAATAGATTGCTCCAAAAACAAGAAAGACGATCAGCAGAAAGACATCTACCCAGGTGTAGTAGCCCCTTATAATTTTATAGGCATTCATACCTGCAAACACGAAGCAGGCAACGGTTACGACGATACGATAGATTCTGCGGTTTCGCATAGTGGTTTAGGTATTCTTTTTTTAGATGTAGGACATCACGCTATAAACGTTGAAACTATCCGGAAGGGATAGTTAATCTGCACAATAATGCCTTTACTATGCCTATAATGACATGTAAAGCAGCACCCATGCCGAAGTAACAACAGCTCCAAATAAGTTTAGCACCAGGCCTGCACGGGCCATTTCACCGATAGAAACCTGCTTGCTACCGTACACTATAGCGTTGGGAGGCGTGGCTACAGGCAGCATAAAGGCCAGGCTGCACGCCACCACCACACCTAGTACCGGGTAGAGCAACGGCAGATTTAACCCCTGCAGCACTCCAATGATGATGGGTACAAACGTAATCGCGATGGCAGTGTTGGAACTTACCTCCGTCAGTAGCAATACCAGCGTAATCAGCACAAACACCAGCAACAGCTGGTTCTCCGGATCAATGACTGTGGTAATGCTGCGGCCAATCACATCTGCCAGTCCCGAAGTAACCACCAATTGCCCGAGTGCCATGCCGCCTCCAAAAAGCAAAATGGTATCCCAATCAATCTTCACCAAATCCTCTGCCGTGAGGGTACCTTCTCCATTATTCTCCTGCCCCGGCGGTATAAGAAAAAGCAAAAGTGCCGCCAACACGGCTACGGTGCTCTCGGCGAAGTATTTGCTCATAAAGGCATATCCTTCCTCCAGTCCCAGGAGATTGAAGACGCCAGGTGCCAGCCAGAGGATAACAGCCACAATAAACACGCCCATGGTTACTTTCTCGCCTTGCTTTAGCTTTTGGTGTTGCTGCTGGTGCTCCGCCACATAGGCCTGCACCACTACCGGATTATAATTGCTCTTCCTTAGAAAGTAGCGCATGTACAGCACCATCAATCCGTACATGCTGATGGAAATGGGCAGCGCCAGTATCATCCACTGCAGGAAATCGATGGTGACGCCTTGTTGCGCCAGGTAATTCACCCCTATCAGGTTGGGCGGAGAACCAATGATGGTGCTGATGCCCCCAATAGACGCGCTGTAGGCAATACCCAGCAGAAAGAACGCAGCCGGACTCTTCCCCTGTTCCGGCTGACATACCAGTTGGGTTACCCCCAGCATGAGCGGCAGAAGCATGGCCACTGTAACCGAATTGCTCACCCACATAGAGAGCAGGAAGGAGATAAAGGAGAAGCCAAGGAACAGCCGGAAAAGGCTTTTCTGGAAGAACGGCCGGGAAAGGATGAACAGGGCAATGCGTTTGTCAAGGCCGTGGCGCGTCATGGAGCGGGCCAGCAGAAAGCTGCCGATGAAGAGCAGGATGATAGGGTGCCCTAAGTTCTGAAAGGCTGTCGTGATGTCTGCCACTCCCACCATCACTGCCATCAGCACACCCAGAAAAGCTGTCATAGAAAGCGGGATAACCTCCGTCATCCAAAAAGCGAGGCAAAAGGCCATGATAGTAGCTACAGCCCTCGCTTCATATGTCAAACCCGGCGTAAGCCACCACACGCCCAAAGCCAGTATGGGCGCTACTATCAAACCTACATTTCTACGGGTTAAATGCATCAGAAGGGTTTGCTTTCAGTATCATCATAAAATGACAATATAAGAATACTTCTGCTAATAAAGCTGCCCCTTCAGCTATAGGATTTGCTACTCTATTCCTGTGTCAGTACAAAGTTGTGCTAATGGACTAGATGCAGAACCGCTGACTTTCAACACATACCAAATACTCCCCTAACATAGCCAATGCAAATAAGCTTTACATTAGTTAAGAGGTTGTTTGCCTGCCCGCTGTTCTCTTCTGAAAACTCCATCGTAATTGCTGCCCATATACCCTCCCCACTTAAGCTCATTTTTGATGGCATAAGGCGTACTAACCCGGAACACCCGCAAGTTAGTTGGCCTATCGATGTCGTTTTTTTGCCCGTTCAGTTCAATGGTGGTGGTCACGATATCTAATTTGCCGTCTCCATCCATATCACCAATCCAGGGTGTACTGGCCACATCACTACCAAGTAAGGTGTCACCTACCTGGTATTTCACATCATAATTGAAATCAAAAACAGTTAGCTGGCTGATGTGGCTCTTGCTTTGATTGTAAAGGTTAAGGCGGATCAGGTTATTGACACTCATCAGCACGTCGTCAAAGCCGTCGTTGTTGAAATCTGCTACAACCGGGGAGGCATAAGAGAAGATTCCAGCGGTATCAGTAGCCAGCACTTCTCCTGTCCTGCCGTCTATCATCCGTTGGGTTGAACGCTTTATCATCGGCCATATCCCAATGCTGTAATTCGTAAAAACATCAGGAACTTCATCCTTGTTAAAGTAGCCGATAGCGGGGGTGGAATAAATTTCCGTGTCCGGCACCCTTAGGCTCCACAGCACCGAGTCATCAGCCCCACTGATGGCGATGGTTCGTCCGTCAACTGAATTCACGATGATGTCGAATATACCATCTCCTGTGAGATCTGCCAAAGCAGGTGGGGCAATAAATCCTTTGTATTTGCCAGTGGCCAGTGCTACCGCTGATGAGATATCGCCTTTCAGGATGTCCTGTAGTGTCGTCCGGTAGAGACTACCGCCAATTGTTTCGCCGCCGGTACCGAAAATAACATCGACAGTGCCATTGTTCTTCAGGCTCTCCATCACTACCGACATGTATGTTTCCTTACCATCCGGCACGCTAGCCTCAGTGATAACCCTACCACTTTCGCTGCTAAGCACCAGCAACTTTCCTACAGGTCTGTTTGAGTTATGGGCTTTCACAGTATAGTCTCCTCCGTTAGAGATTAGCAGGTCTTTTTTACCGTCATTATCCTGGTCCGGAATAAGTTGTGGGTTATAGAAGTTATAGATGCCGGAGTCAGCAGGGCTCACCGCATAATCATAAGGGAAAAAACGCCATAGCACCTCACCGCTTGCTCCGTTAACGGCCATTAGTTCGGCCGTGCGCCCGCCTATGAATACATCGGCGATACTATCTTCTGTCACATCATAAAAAAGGGCCGAACCCACTACCTGGTTTCGGCCTGAGATATGCCATAACACGTTGCCTGTAGCCCCATCCATGGCGATAAGGGCTGTGTCGCTCGGGCTATTTTCTGCGCCTCCTGCCCCTACAATTACATCCAGTATACCATCTTCGTTTAAATCTGCCATTCGGGGAGAAGAACCTGTACCGAGGCCTTTGAAATTCGTCACCCAACTCTCTGAGTCAGAACCAGAAAAGGTGATATAAGCAACAACTGCAATTACAAACAACCCTGCCAGACCTAACCATGTTATCAGCGGAAATCCTTGTTTTTTGGCCTGTGTCTTGGGTGTGATAAGCGCCATGGTTCAGTCAGTTTATCGAGTTTATCTCTCTTTGACTAAACCTAGTAATTATAGTTTAAACACGAAATAAATTTAATGTTAAAACTTTGATTAAAAATAAGAGGAAGAAAGCTACATCTTCGTGTGCAAGCTCTCTCCCCACGCTCCTGCCTGAAAATCTGGCAGTGCGTTTTTACTTGTTACTTAAGAAGCTGTCAGATACCGCTCCCGGATAATCTTCTGGTGATGCACCTCGTGGCCCAGTATAACATAACCCAGCGCCCGCACGCTTACTTCCAGTCCGCTGGCAACTCCCTTTTGCTGCAGGGCCTCCTCGTCAAAGCTCTTGAAGAGCTCAATGGTAGCCGTACGCAATGAAGTATATTCTGCAATGATTGAATTGATGTCGCGGGAATCAGCTTTGGCAGGTAGCACATACTTGTCCTGGTCAAAGCCTGGCAGTTCGGTTTTATCCTGGCGGGCAAAACGAAGGGCGCGGTACGAGAAAATACGTTCCGTATCCATCATGTGCACCATCACCTCTTTTATACTCCATTTGCCCGGAGTATAACGGTGCAGCAGTTGCTCTTCTGTAAGGCCTTGTATCATGCCCGTAATAAACACATAGCTGGCTGTCAGCCCTTCAATCAGGTCATCGGTTTTAGCGTGCTGTACATAGTTGCTAAGAAAGCCGCTGTGCTCTTCCGGAGATGGGTAAGTGATGATAGGTTGCGTTTGCATTATTCGAAATATAAGAGAATATATGCTGCGCAAGGTACGAATATATAGGTAAGCGAGTGTCGGCCATCAAATAAAAAGCCCCCTGCACCGCAACCGGCACATGGGGCTTATCATAGCTAAAATGTCGGACATCTGAATGAAGAGCAGGTATAGTTGCTCTTCATTTTCTACACTTCCTTCAAAGTTACTGCCCTACCAGGAACACGGCGTTGCCGAACATGAGTTTACCACCCTGCCAGAATCCGCGGAACAAGGGGTTATCTGCCAGGTATACAACCTGGCCGCCGCCCATTTCCTGCGTTCCCAGAATAAGGGCATCCTTTAGTTTCTCTTTGCTCTTGGAGCCAACGAAGCCTGTGGTGTAGTTGTTTTTCTTTAGTACCCCCACATTCCATCCGTTTTCCAGGAAGCTGAAGGTGTCAGCAGAACGAATCAATGCAAAATAAGAGTCGCCGTAGCCAAAGGCCAGCGGGTGTGTCTTATCTAAATCCACCCGGAAGATGCTACCCTGCACTTCTCCCTCTAGGGCTTCACGCTCACGGTTCGCATAGGTGCGCAGGTTCTTGTAAGGGTTTTCTTCTTTTACCTTGCTCTTGTCTTTGCTCTCTTCTTCGGCACCTTTTTTCTTCAGGTTGAAGCCTTTTTTTCCAGCTAAGAAACCAGCTGCACTTTCCATGGCTATCAGGTTACCTCCTGCACTCACCCACTCCCTCACTTTCTCCAGTGTCTCTTCATTCAGTACGCGGCTGTAATTACCATTTGGCAGGATGAGTACATCAAACTCGTTCAGCGGCACGTTGCTAAAGTAGGATGTATTGAGCACCGTAACCGGGTAGCCAATCTGCTGCTCAAAGTAGTGCCATACTTCACCAAAGCCGTAAGGAGAAACACCTTCGCCTGAAAGCAAAGCCACTTTAGGAGCCTGCAGGTAACGTACGTTGCCCGAACCGAAGTCAGCACCGCTGCTCACAAAACCGGTTCCAGTAGCACTCAGGTCTACATTATATTGCTTCGCCAGTTCCCGTACCGTAGCATCCAGCTTATCGCCCATGCGCTCGTTGCCGGTGCGTGTAATGATTAGAGTGCCTGCCTCGTACCGCTGCCCTTCCGTCTCAAATGCTTTCTCGGCTTGGCGCACCTTTACGTCCTGCTTCATCAGTTCAGTCAGGAACTTAAGGTCCTGCAGGTTGTTCCAACGAGCCAGATACGCATACGGACGCTCAATTGCAATAGCAGCCGGAGCAGGGGCTGCCGGCTTGCTGGTGTTCACGTTAATCCTGTCTTTCAAGGCATATGCCTGCATGTTGTAAGCGTAAGGCAACGACCAGGAGGTAATGTCATAAGTGAGGGAATCCTCCAGCCGGGCATTTGGCTCGAACAGTACTTTCACGAGCGTCGACTTTGGCTGATACATGCTGATCACCAGGTCGTTTGAACCAATACTAACTTTTTCGTCCTTGCCGGTGCTGTAGTTAAAGCCGCGTGCGGAGGTGTTTTTGCTGGCATAGCCGTACTGAATTCCCTGGCGGTCCATGTACTCGGTCAGTGATTTCAGGTTGGCCGCACTTCTGCCGTCTGCTTTCAATACAAACGCTTTGTACTCCCCTGCAGGCTTGTTGATGTTGTTCTGATAGTATTTGTGGAACTCCTGCTTCAACTGGTCTGCCTTTTCAGAGGAAGCCTGAATGGTCGCTTTGCTGGCCACTACGTGGTGCGCGATGCGGTCTACCAAGGTCAGGGTGTCGCCATCCTGCTTCTTGTAAGCCAGTCCGGCGCGGCCTGATCCGCCCTGCTCGTAAGTCATACCGATAGCACCGTTATAGGTAGGATAGGTATCGCCGTAGCTTGGGTAAAAGAGGTCGAAGTTTTCGCGGGTAAAGTATAACCAGTTGTTTTTGTCGAAGTACTGGCGGTTATAGTCACCGATGGTATTCTGAAACTGGCGCTGCCATGGTGTAATGCTTTCGTGGAAAGGTTTTGCCGCTGGCGAGAAATAGTATGGAGACTCTGCGCCCATTTCGTGGAAGTCGGCGTGCACCTGTGGCAGCCAGTTGTTGTACTCCTTCAGGCGCTGCTTCGATTCTATTTGTGTTTGCCAGGCCCAATCCCGGTTCAGGTCGAAGTAATAATGGTTCGGTCTGCCGCCTGGCCAAGGCTCATAATGCTCCCAGGCAAAGGGAGAGGCATTTCCGCCTTGGTTAGAGGCCTGCTTGTACCACTGTACGTAACGCTCCCGGCCATCCGGGTTTACCATCGGGTCCAGAATGATAACCGTATTCTGCAGCCACTGCTTTGACTGTGCATTGTTCGGGTCTACCAGGTCGTATAGCACCTGCATCACTGCCTCTGAGCTTACCGACTCGTTTCCGTGAATATTATAGCTCAGCCATACGATGGCCGGCTGCTCTCCCTGCACCTGTCCGTTTTCCAGCCCTGCCAGGCGCAGGTTGTTCTCCCTGATTTGCTCCAGGCGCGGCAGGTTTTCGTCGGATGCTACGTAGGCCAGCATCAGCGGACGTCCTTCGTAGGTCTGGCCATACTGCTGCACTTTCATCCGGTTTGGCGCCTTCGCTGCCAGGTACTTTACATAATCAAATATGCGGTCTTGTGTTGTAAACTGTTTACCTAGCTGGTAGCCCAGAAATTGCTCGGGAGACTGCACGCTCTCCTGCGCCACAGCCACCTGCACACATAGCAGCACCAGCAACAAAGCGAGATTTCGCTTTAGGGTGTTCATCATGGTCTTAATAAGTATAAATGAATTTTAATTTTGAAATGAAGTACAATTTCCGCAAAAATGATGAGTCTGGCAAATTAGGCTATCATAATAAGGTATTATAGCCACTGTTGGCTTTTTCCAGGTAGATTATCACCTCTACCTGCCGTATGTAAGGATATGCAGCGTGTAGTCAGCATTTATTTTTCTTTCATCCTATGGATATTGAGTGCAGTAGCTGGACTGGCTATTCTCTTCATCTTATCCGCCTTCGTGCTGAGCAGCATACCTGTAAAAAGCAGTCAGGCCCAGGCATCACCCGCAGATCCTATAGAAATATATGTCACTTCCAACGGGGTGCATACTGATATTGTGGTGCCTGTTGCTACCGCTGTTATTGACTGGCGGAGTAAGATCCCGCTGGATCACTTTGAGAACGCTGACAGCAGCTATCAGTATATAGCCTTTGGCTGGGGCGACCGACAATTTTACATGGAAACACCTGAATGGGATGACCTGACGCTGGGCGTAGCGTTGCGTGCCTCACTCTGGCCTACTCCTACTGCCATGCACGTGGAATATATTTCCTCCCGTTTGACGCCTACCAAAAGGCAGCAACCTGTTCTGCTATCCGCAGCGCATTACCGCCAGCTGGTAGCGTATATTGATGCCTCTTTTCAGCAGGAGAACGGGAAGTACAAGCACATTGCAGGCTCAGGGTATACAGGCCAAGACACCTTTTATGAAGCGCACGGAAAGTTTTATATTCTTAAGAACTGCAACAATTGGGTAAACCAAGGACTGAAAGCAGCAGAGGTAGAAGCCGCTTTGTGGGCACCACTGCCCTTTGCAGTGATGCGGCACCTGCGCTAAAACAAAGCGCCCCGACTTTTGCCGGAGCGCTCTGACACTATTAATTCACTACACTCTATACTTCATTAGTACCTCCATCAGCAACACTTCGGCGTCTGAGGAAGCCTTTCAAGTTAAAGGTGTCTATTCCGGAATTATTACTGTTTCCACACCCCTTTGAAAACAATCTCCTTCAGAGGTTTGCGCTTGCGTGGTGCCAATTCACGTGCTTTTAAAGTTTCAGGAAGGCTTTCAGGATTTCCGGCAAGCCCACAGCACCCATCGCTACCGGTGCGTAACCTTCCGGTATTCCCAGCACCTCACGGGCTTTTTCTGCTTTAAAGCCACCCATCAGGTGTACGTGCAATCCTAAATCAGTTGCTTGCAGCAACAGGTTTCCAGTGGCAAGGCCTAAGTCGTGCAAAGCAACGGTATTTGGATTGCCGTTATAGTCGTAGTTCAATTTTACTACGCTGATGAACAAGGCTGAAGCGTGCTTCGCCCAGTTGTTTCCTTCTACCAGGCAACTGAACAGGCGGTCGAAGTTTTCCTTGTCTTCTTTGACAGCATAAATGAAGCGCCATGGTTGCTCGTTCATGGCAGATGGTGCCCATCGGGCTGCCTCAAAAAGTGTCTGCAGTTGCTCCTCGTCAACTGACTTGTCTTCAAAAGCGCGGGGGCTCCAACGCTCCTCAATCAGGTTATGTACAGCAATGTTTTTCTCTGTCGATATCATAGTCTTACATTCTTTTAATTCCAAGCTCAGCTAAAGCACAGATGTTTGCGCCTTTCTCACTTATACGGAATATGCAGTTTAAATTCAATGTACATACATTAAATTTACAAGCATAACACGCATATACTTTCTATTGTTCCTTATTAGTAGCCTAGAAAATAGTACTTGAAAGAAGAGGAGAGGTTCAGAAGAGTAGAAGAAACAGCTACGCCAGAGAGCATACCTGAAGTTTATTTTCGGTGCGGCAGTGGCAATTCCAAGGTAAGGCTTTTGCAAAAAAGAGTTAAACTAAAAGTTTAGGCATGCCATTACTGCTTTTTGAATTTATCTTTCTGAAAATACACCTGATGCGAATTTCCTAATCAGCGTTTTTCTGCATATGTGGATTAGGAAATTTCCTACAGAAAACTTTCGGACCAGGAAGTCTGAAAGAGTAAAGTGGCACGAGGGAGCATGAATAACAGGAAAGTGCTATACCCCTAGCTTTCGGAGGGCCAGCAGGCAAAGGGCTACAGAACCGGATACATTGATCTTACCATCCAGTATCATATTAGCGACCTCGTGAAGCGGTACCTTCAGCACTTCAATCGCTTCTGCCTCGTCCAGGTCCTGCTCGGCTACTTTTTTCACATTGCGGGCCAGGAAGTAGTACATCCTGTTCGTGTCTTTGGTTGGGTTGTCAGTCACTTCCAGCAGCAGTTCAATCTCATCTGATGTATAGCCTGTCTCCTCCAGCACCTCCCGCTTTGCAGCCTTCCTGGGTTCTGTTTCGTGTTCATCTACCACGCCACCCGGTAACTCTATAAAAATACCACTTGCAGCATGCTTGTACTGTCGTACAAAAATAACATGGTTGTCTTCAGTAAGCGGAAAAGTGAGCACTACATTCGGCCGTACGCTCACATAATAATCATCCATTTCAAGGCCGCCGGGCAGGGCTACGTGGTCGCGGCGCAACTTGTACCATTTCTCATCCACTACCATTTCCGACTTTAGCACCTTCCAGGGTGCCGGGGTATGTACCTTGTTTTTCATTTTTCTTGAAGCTTACCGCAAGTTAAGCCTTATCTCCTAAAGTTCCTTCCAAATTGAATTTTGTCTAAGCTGACGTAGCAACAGCTTATCAAGCAACTTATAAGGCAGCCTTTTTTAGAGCTACTGCCTGTGCTCTCTGGGCCGAGAGGCCTCGTCTTTTGGCATCGCGCTGTGTAAAGAAGCTGCCGGGGGTAGGGGCCCTCTATTCGCTCCGCTGCGGGCTGCCTCACTGCGTTCAGCACCGCAACATTTACAAGGCGCTCAACCCAAAGACTGGAATCAGCTTCACTTCGTGCAGACGGTTTTTAGCAGATAGCATTGACATCTCATGGATTAGGCTTGAAATAATTAAATATTAAGCCTTGTCTCCTGAAAACAGCAACGCCTGCTGTAGGAGCAGGCGTTGCTGTAAGTCTGATTTTTTATCTATTGAGGTATTATAAAAGTTTTATTTTCTGCCGTTTTGCCCTACCATGTATTCATTCTTCCCTGCTACTTTCTCCTTTACAGCCTCCTGCCAGTCCTGGCCTGTAGCTGAAAGAAGCTCTGAGTGGTTCCACTGCTGGTTTTTCCGCAACTCCTCGTCCACCTCCAGTATGTATATTTCATGGCCGGGTCGCTCAGTTACTCTCAGGCCGCAGGAACGCATCATAGCTTCGATGGCTGCATGGTTAGGTGCCCACCAGTTTGTAATGTCTCCAGCCATTTTCTTCTCAATAAATGCCATTTTTGGCCAGCTTTCCTCCAGCATCCGCTGGCGGTCGTTTATCTCAAAATCCTCCGGTTTTTCTGAAATTCCTTCGCCTGGCATGGTGAGTGTCTGGAACACCATCATGCGGCGTGCTTTCTGGGAGAGGATATCCAGGGAGAGCAAGGGGTAGCGCAGGTGATACAGTACACCCATGTACCAAATGAGATCGAACTGCCGGTCCAGGCGCGCTACATCGTATACCTGCATCTGCTTCAGTTCAATTTTATCATCGAGCCCAAACTGTTTGGCAGCCCACTCAGCCTGGCGCAGGTAGTGCGGGTCTACGTCGATACCCAATACATTCGCTCCTCGCTTGGCCAGTTCTATGGAGTAGAAGCCTGCGTTGCAGCCAATGTCCAGCACTTCCCAGCCAGACAGATCAGCAGGAATATGTGGCTCCAGTTCCTGCCATTTGAAAGCAGGGAAGTCACCTAAAAAATGATTCGGTGCTGTCTGCTCCCCATTCGGCAAGTGCAAATTATGAAACCATGGTCCTAACTGTTCTATTTCCTGCATAATTGATTTTGAATGTGTAAAGAATGACTCCTGCTAAAAGTACGAAAACGCAGAAGTTTGTGATAAGGTTAAAGACTGATACAGGCTTCCCCTATAGGTACTTGATTAGATTCGCTTTTATAGCCAGCCTGTCTCCTTCTGTATCTGAGTGCTCTACCCCAACATCAGTAAAGACAATGCCGTCGCCTCCTGCCTGCTTCGCTTTCTCTATCATCTTTGCCTTCACCACCTCCACATCATAGTCCACCACCTTGTCATTTGTCATTTTGCCAATGACTTTGTATTCTCTTTTGATATCTTTTGCATCGTAAAAAACCTCTACGTCATTGCTCGGCTCATACGATTCGCCCAGGTAATGGATAGTAGGCGCGCAAGAGGACAATGCAATACAGAGTATCGCAAGAAAGACGATATACAGGGTGCTGGCTTTTTTCATCATGCTGCTCTTAGAGCAAGGTTCTACAAACTATATAACTACTCCGTAGTCGTACGAATCATGATCGCCATCCAGCGTCATGAGCTCTTCCGCATAGCTAACAAGTTCCTTTGCCCGATGGGCTGCTGTGTGATGAGACAGTACGTTTTTACGGGCACGCTCACCGATCATCTTGCGCTCCGACTTGCAGATTTCGCGCAGGTACCGGAGTGTATCCTTAGCAGAATAGGACACCAGAATCTCAGAATCGATTTTGAAGATAGAATCCAGTCCTTCCCAGTAATCCGAAATAATAGGAGTACCGCACGCTGCTGCCTCAAACAGGCGCACGCTTGGAGCATATCCAGCCTGTATCATGTCAGCACGGGTGATATTCTGCGTAAAGCGCTGGCTGTTATAAAATTTGCGGTGCTCAGCAGGTGGCAGGTGATGGATGTATTTCGTGTTTTTCGGCCACTGCACAGTCTCCGGGTATTGCGGGCCGGCCACTACAAACCGACCTTCTGGCCAGGCACGCGCTGCATCCAGCATCAGCTTCTCTAAAGGCGGCTGACGGTCGTCGGAGTAAGTGCCGAGGTACCCCAGGTCCCAGATTGCTTCTTGGAATTCTGGATAATACAGGGTTGGATCGACAGAGCAGTATAAGGCACGCGCCATCGGGGAGCCATACTTGTTCTCCAGCAAATCCAACGTAGCCCCCCCGGTAAACGACAGGTATAGATCGTATTTTGGTATGAGGTCAGGGTGCAGGTACTCGTAATCCTTGCGCTTTAGTTTAGCTAGTGTTACAGGCGTGTCAATATCGTAGAAGGACTTGATACCCTGCGCTGTTTTCACAACCCACTCCCCTACCTGCACGCCTTCCGGCACGTAAGAACCCACCATCACCATATCAGCCTCGCGCACCTGCTCGGTAAAGCGCTGCTTTAAGTCTTTTAATGAGGTATAGAGCGCGGTCTGGCAGTATTCCGGATCAGGCAGGTCGCGGTGACCAGCGTACCAAGGCACATCGCGCTCCAGGAAAAGCACGTTATGGTTCTGATTATTCAGCTCACGCACCAGCCCACGGAAAGTTGTTGCGTGGCCATTGCCCCAGCTCGAAGTGATAGATAACCCAAGTATGACTATGTTCATGCCCATGCTGTATTAGTGTGTTTGACTTTTGTATACAGCAGCTTTTCAAGTTGCGCTGCCCTGTGGCTGTAGGTGTGTGCCGACAGTACTTTTCTATACGCAGCTTCTCCTATTTCCTTTGCATTTTCTTCTGATAAATTTGAAAGAATTTCACTCACCTCTGCGCCATTCTTTGCCACGAGTATTTCTTTCCCTGGCTCAAAGAAAAAATCAATGCCCTCCCAATAGTCGGTGATGATGCAGGCACCGGCACCGGCTGCCTCAAAAACACGCGTGGCAGGCGAAAAACCATAGCGCGCCATGCTTTCACGGCTGATGTTCAGCACCGCTTTTGGTGTGCAGTTAAAAGCGTTGTGGTCATTTGTATACACGTGGCCTATATAACTGACGTTTTCAGACATGGGCTTATCGCCCCACCCACTGCCTCCAATCATAAACTGTTTGTCTGGTGTTGCCGCCGCAGTTTTTAAGAAGAACTCCTCCACGCGTTCCTCTCTGTCTGGTAAGCGGTTACCTAAAAAGGCAAGGTCGCAGGCAAACTTCGGGTCCGGCGCTACCGGGTAATGGGTGGCGGTGTCAAGGGCATTATAAATCGGTACGCATTTCTTAGCACCTAAGGCTTCATAGGCGTTCACTACCGGATCGCCACCACCATAGGTCAGAATCATGTCGTACTGCGGAATCAGCTGGTGGAACTGGTCCTCGGTGTTGTTGTGCACACGATCCAGAGTAGCAGGCGCATCCACATCCCAAAATACCACCAGGCGCTCTTCTGTCTGCAGCTGCAGCACCTCGCGCTCCAACAGTTCATCAAACACACCTACGCCACTGGCTTTCACCACCATGCCGGCGTTGGCTGCTTCTTTCAGGCAAACTGCCACAGCTTCTTCGGTGGCTTCATATACGACTACCTTTGCCCAGTCCGGATCATCCATGTCACGGTTTTTCTGGCGGTCGTAAGCATCGGGCTCATAGAAGGTTACCTGGTGGCCACGCTCACTTAGTGCCCGCACAATGCCCCTGTAATAGGTGGCAGCACCATTCCAATACGCGGACACTAAGCTGGAGCCGAAGAAGGCTATTTTCAGTTTCTTATTTTTCATGCAGGGCTTGTTCCGTTTGAGTGAGATATATTTTAGAAGCGTCGATATCCAGTTCCTCACACACTTTCTCCAACTCGTTTACACGGTGGGCACAGGTATGGCGACTCAGTATTGTCTGGAGACCATGGTCGGCTACTTCTTTTGCTTTTTCGGGTTTGTTCAGGATAGTAGTTTGCAGTTGCTGCTTCATTTCCTCGCCGCTGCGGGCCACTAGAAAGTCTTTACCGGGCGTGAAGAGATTTTCGGCATCCTCCCAGGGAGAGGAAATCAACGGAATGCCACAGGCCATGGCTTCAAAAGGCCGGATGGTCGGGATACCCGGCAGTGCCTCTACATACGGTCGGCGTGGCACGTGCACCGTTACTTTATACTTAGCGAACTCCTCAGCGGCTTTATAGTTAGGTAACCAGCCGCCATACTCAATACCGGCATCAGCCAGCGCTTTTTTAGCATGGTCAGGATAGCGTACCCCGTAAATTTTCGCCTTCAGTCCCAGTTCTTTCACCGGGTTTATCAGGAACTCGTGCAGTTCCGCCGTTCGCTCTTCGTCGCCCCAGTTGCCAATCCAGATTAAATCGCCCTCTTTTTCTTCTGCCTCCTGTGGGTAGAAGACAGAGGTATCAGCGGCTTCATGCCAGGTCCACGCTTTGCTCGCCCAGCCTTCCTTCAGGTATAAATCCCTAATCACTTGCCCAAAAGCCAGCACGCCGTCGTAATACGTCAGGTCGTACTTGCTCATCGCTTCACGCTCAGTTACAGCGCGGTGATGGGTGTCGTGGAAGATCAGTTTATAGTGGCCTGTTCTGGCGCGGTGCTCTCCAACGCGCTTCACCAGCTCATGCTCGTTCCACTCATGCACCAGCACTAAGTCGGATTCTTTCAAACCTTCGTCAAGGTCCAAGCTTTCCAGGGTGTAGAAGTTCGTGCTGATGCCCGGATAATACTGCTGCAGCTCTTCCAGTTTCTCTTCTCCGTAGCCTTCTTTAAGGTTCTGCAGACTCCAGCCATTCTCAGGTTCGTACACCTCCACCTGGTGGCCCCGCTCCTCCAGCTCCCGCACGATGCCGCGCAGAAAATGGGCGTTTCCATGGTTCCAGTCAGATAGTATAGAATGGTAGAAAAGGGTTATTTTCATATTATTGATTCAAAATGAAGTTAATAACCGCCTGGAATGCTTTTCTATTCAGCCATTCAAAGTTCGGTTATACAAAATTGTTTAAGCAGTTACGGATGATCGCAGCAGCTGCCGGTATATGTGATCATAATCCTGGCCCATTGGGTCAGCTGTGTAACCGTGGGAGCGTTTTACTGCGCGGCAACCCATGATGTTGCGGGCGAATTCATCCTCAATTAAACCATTGAGAGTGTCCCGCAGCTCATCGGCGTTTCTGGGGTCCACGTACTTCGCGGCGTTGCCCCAAATCTCCGTCAGGCTGTCTGTTTTGCCTACCACCAAAGCACAGCCAGACATAGCGGCTTCTAAAATTGTCAGACCGAAAGGCTCGTACCGGGCTGGCAGTGCATAAATAGAGGCCCTGGAAAGCCAGTCAATTACTTCTTTCTCCGATAGCTGCCCCAGGAAGTGCACATTCTCAAGGTCTACTGAATGGCCTGTGGCAGGGTGCCTGTCGTCTCCGGCAATGTACACGGGCCACTGTAAGTCGGAGGCAATGTGCGCCAGCATCGAGATATTCTTCGCTTCGTCCCAAACACGGCCCATACTGAAAATGAATGGTTCTTTTTTTCCAAACTTGTAGACATCCTGAGCCCGCCCGTTATAGATAGCCGTGCTGGCCTGGAAAGGGCCGTATAGTGCCTCCGCCTGGTTCAGCATGGCCTGCGTTGGGGCTATCACCATGTTGGCTGCCTGCAGGCTGCGGGTTACCCGTTCCTTATACCTGCTCCACTCCTTCGGTGCCTCCTCGTCCTTCACGGCTTTCCACCACGACTGCACACAGGAGTGCACCACCTCCACCACAGGCACGCCCCAGTTCAGGTCGCCGTGCGCCAACCCATTCAGGTGCACAATGTCTGGCCGCACATCCTCTTTTAATGCCATCAGCCACTCTCCTGCTCTTTCGATGTCTTCCCAGGGGTCGTCCATCCACTCCAGTTTATAGTTACTCTCATGCACGGTCAGGTTATTCAGGTCCTCTACCTGCCTTCGCTGATCGGCACTCAAGGGCCCGCCCATTGTAGCGAGTGCTACCTGGGTGCCAAATGGCGCCAGTGCACCTACCAACTCTATTGTATAATTCCAAACCCCTCCTACCGTGTCTGTAGTCATCAGGATTTTTGAAGGATGACGTGCGTCCATGTGCTATCTACCGTAAATTCTGTCTAATACTTCTGCTACCTTCACAAACTCCTCTGCCTCCTCATGAAAGCCTTCGCAATTGGCCAAACGTTTAGCCCAGGCCACACCTGCCCTGCCCGACCACTCATCCGGCGGCGAACACAGCGTCTCGGTTTTGGTGCCGTAGTAGCGCTCTGCCACAAAGTCGTAAAAGGACCCGTTCACATTTTTTAAGGCTACACCACCCTCTGTACCATAAAAGGTAGCGCTGATAATGGCTTCCTGTCCAGCCGGCAGGTTCCAGGAGCAACTGAGCTGCATGTGTGTGTTTCCGGCTAACTCAATACTGGCCGATGCGTAATCCTCTACTTTTCCCTCTGACATACCAATGGGCTTGCCTTTGGAAAATAGCTGGCTCTGCACCTGCTTTACCTTCGGGAAGTTGAGCGACCATAAGGCTAAGTCTACGAGGTGCACTCCAAGGTCAATTACGCAGCCACCACCGGAAAGCTTCGGCTCATAGAACCAGGCTTTGTCGGGACCATAGGCATTGTGGAAGACCAGTTCAATGGCATATATATGACCCAGCTCACCGCTCTGCACCACCTTGTACACCTCCTGCATGGCAGTAGTATGACGGTACGACAGGTCCACACCCAACAGCTTATTGTTTCTCCGGGCAGCTTCCACCACCCGCTTTGTTTCCTCTACGTTGCGCCCTAAAGGCTTCTGGCAGAAAACAGACTTGCCTGCTTCCAGTGCCAGTTCACTTTGCTCGGCATGGAAAGCGCTTGGTGTCGCGATGACAATGCCATTAACCGCCGGCTCCTGCAGCATAGCCTCCAGCGAAGGAACCTGCTTTGCTTTTGGTGCGCTCTTCAGCGCCTCTTCTGCATTGTGTGGCGCTGTATCTGAAATATAAGCCACCTCACCCGCCTCTTGTTTGGCAATCATTTCCATGCGGTTGCGGCCAATCCAGCCAACACCCAAAAAGCCAAGCTGAGGCTTAGAGGAGGTAGAAGAAGATGCTGTAGTTTCCTGTTGTGTATCCTGTATCGTGTCTTGCATGCTTTAGTACGTTATAAGGGCTTTTACAAAACCGTCTGGTCGGCTTTTCAGGTTATGGAAGGCTTGTTCTATGTTATCTAAGGTATAGGTGTGTGTGTACAGCTTGTCGGGGTTCAGGGTTCCGTTCGCCACTGCTTCTACCGCTGCTTTTATGCCTTTTATGTATTCCTGCGGATCGCGCTCGTGCGCATTGATGACATCAATGCCGCGCCAGTTCCAGAGCTGTACGTTTACCTGCCGCATGCCGTCCTGATGGAAGCCAGCGATGATGAGCTTGCCGCGTTCTGCCGTCAGTTCGCCGGCCAGGTTCAGCGGCCACTCCTTTCCAGTGCACTCTATCACGCGCTCACAGAACTTTTCGCCTGTCAGCTCCTTTATTTTCTCGATGATCTTGTAGTGGTCATCCATCGGTATGATTTCATCGGCGCCACACTCTTTTGCCATCTCCAGCGAGAACTCCCGCTGTGATACAGCGATAACTCTTGCTCCGGCATTTTTTGCCAGCTGCACCAATAGTGCTCCCAAAAAACCGATTCCTAAAATGGCCACTGTCTGGCCTGCAGAAATGTCACTTCGCTTAAAGATGTTCATGGCACAGCCCAGCGGCTCCCCAGGGAAAGGTTTTCCAGCCAGGCTCTCCGGCAGCTTCACTACCTTATCGGCATCCGCGATATCATATTGGGCATAGGAGTTATAAGAAAGAGCCGCCACACGGTCTCCTATCTGTACATTCTCAACACCTGCTCCTACGGCATCCACTGTTCCCCAGCCTTCATGGCCGGGGTTGCCGGCGGCAACAGGATACGTAAACCACTCGCGCCCTTCCCAGACAGGAATGTTGGACGCGCAAAGGCCACAGCCTTCTAAGCGCAGCCGCACCTGCCCTGCTTCCGGCTCCGGCAGGTCAGTATTCTGAACTTGAACTTTTTCTGGTGCTGTAATCACAGCGGCTTTCATACTTGTAGCGGGGGTGCTGGCTACAGCTTTGTCTTCTGTTGTCAGTGTTTCTTGCATGTTATGCTACTGCTACTTTTTTAGCGGGTTCTTCTATTACTTTTTTCGATGATAAAGTTAATGGCACTTCTATTCCACGATGCTCGCAGAGCCACCTGTACAGCTTGGCCATACCCTCCTGCACGTTGTGCTTTGAATACCACCCGGTAGCCTCCTGGAACTTACGCGTGTCTGACACATAGTAGTGCTGGTCGCCTGGGCGCCAGTCGCCGAACTTCAGCTGCACTTCTTTGCCCCGGTACTTACTGATGGTTTTCAGCAATTCCAGCAGGCTTACTGTGTTCTCTGTACCGCCTCCAATGTTAAAGGCCTGACCAGAAATACGCTTGATATGCTTGTTTGCTAAAATAAAGGCATCTACCAGGTCTTCTACAAACAGTATGTCACGCACCTGCTTTCCATCGCCGTAAATGTTTATCGCCTGACCTTCTATGGCCCTGATGGCAAAGTGCGCTACCCAGCCCTGGTCCTCGTTGCCATACTGGTGCGGCCCATAGATGCAGCTCATACGGAATACTGTCATCGGCAGGTTATAGGTGCGGGCATAGTCTATTACATACTGGTCGGCAGCGCCTTTTGAGCAGCCGTACGGACTATGGAAGTCGAGTGAGCGCATTTCGCTGATGCCGTTTTCCTTCATGTCTTTATCTGCCGGATAATAGCGCGAACCGTTGGAAATAAAATCTACGTCTTCCAGGCCACCATATACTTTGTTGGTGGAGGTA
Source organism: Pontibacter toksunensis (assembly GCF_042686245.1). Lineage (NCBI taxonomy): Bacteria > Pseudomonadati > Bacteroidota > Cytophagia > Cytophagales > Hymenobacteraceae > Pontibacter > Pontibacter toksunensis. Next base: position 147,126 of record NZ_JBHUOX010000011.1, read on the forward strand.
AACACCAATGGTGGCGGATTATCCTGCTCGCGTATAGCCTCCAGCACGTTCATGATGCCGCGCGCATTGATTTCAAAGTCATTCATGGGCAGGTCGAGCGAGGTGGTCACGGCTACCTGGGCGGCAAAGTGATACACTGCCTCGGCGCGTTGCATGACATATCGCACGGTTTGCAGGTTACGAATGTCCCCCACATATATTTCCAGGTTTTCCGGGTATGTCTCGTACAGCCATTGCAGGTTCTGCTCCACGCCATCACGGGACAGACTATCGAAGACCAGCACGCGCTTACCTTCTGACAATAGCCGCTTGGCCAGGTTTGTACCCACAAAGCCCGCTCCTCCTGTTATCAGGGTATAAGGCGCGGTGTCTTCTTTTATAGTGCGCGTAATGTAATCCAGATTCTCCAACCGCTCCATGCCGTGTTTCGCCCACAGGCGGTACAGCAACTTAGAACTGCCATCGGAACGCTTCAGACCAAAGTGGTATTCCCGATCATCTAAATGGAACCCTCCCACAGTAGGATATTTTGCATTCAGGTCGTAGGCGCCGTACCAGTATAGTCTTGTGGCATCCGCCTTCAGTACTTCTCTGAACTCCTCCACCTGCTTCAGTTCATCGTGCTGCCAGGTAGAGAAGCCTGCCTCTGTAATCCATAGTTCTGCCTGACAGTTGTTCCTATCCAGTACCTCACGCACCGCGTTGATGTTTTCATCCCAGCCACCCCACACCTGGTCGAACGCAAAGGGAAAGCCATGTATGCCTACCGCATCAATGTGCTGCATCACGCCATGGTCAAACATAACCTGCAGCCAGTTCGGGTCAATGGGGCTCATGCCACCCAGCAGAGTTTTCTTGCCCAGTTGCTTACACCAATAGGCGGCGCCTCCCACCATTTCTGCGAACTTGTTCCAGCCGTAGTCCAGCGTGAAGTCATACTCTACCTGGTTGTTTGGCTCGTTCCACAGCTCCACCCACTCAAAGTGCTCCCCCATATCGGAGATAAATACATCCAGGAAATCAGCATAGGCCTTCCTGTCTCTTGGCGGTGAAGAGGTGCGGGCTTTCTCACCCAGCGAAGGCGGTGTGTATAGGAAGCAAGGCAATATATTTACCTCTTTTGAAAGAGTAGGTATGAGCCAGTCGTACCACCCTTTTCCCTCCGGAGTATAGTAATCAGCCCACGACACGCCTGTTCTGAGCTCTGTTACACCCAGTTCCTTCAAGTCGGCGAGCACCTGCTTTACGCGCTCATGCTCTCCTACACGGAACCACTCTACAATTCCGACTCTGGGGAGTGACTTTTCGTTTTTAGCGTTCTTTATTTTCATAGTGATGAGAATACTTTTTAATAATTCAGAAAATGGGTGCTCCCGTTTAAACTTAAACAGTCAGGCCGCGTGCTGCCAGTTCGGCGCTTGCCTCATTCACCCTGTCATACGCGATTTGGCCTTCCAGCCAATTGGCCAGTTCTTCCAGCCCATTGTTGAAGTCTACCTGCGGATAGAAGCCCAATACTTCGTTTGCCAGGGTGATGTCAGCATAACAGTGGCGGATATCGCCTACCCTGTATTTGCCTGTTACTTCCGGCTTCAGGTGCGTTTTGTCCATGACGGTTGCCAGCCGCTCCGCAATCTCCTGAATGGTATAATTGTTTCCGCTGCCTACATTAAAAACTTTGCCGGTGGCTTCTTCTTTCCCCATCGCCAGTCGGCACGCCAACGCCACATCGCGCACATGTACAAAGTCACGCTGTTGGTATCCGTCTTCGAAGATCATGGGAGAATTGTTATTTAAAAGTCGGGATGCGAAAATGGCCAGCACCCCGGTGTATGGGTTCGAAAGTGCCTGTCGCGTTCCGTAAACGTTGAAAAAGCGCATGGCCACTGTTGGAATATTGTAGGCTCTTCCCACCATCAGGCAAAGGCGCTCCTGGTCGTATTTAGAGAGGGCATATACCGAAGACAGCGATGGAATCTTGGTCTCCGGTGTAGGTATCGGTTGCAAAGGTTGGCCCTTGTCATACAGTTCCCAGTCGGCTGCTTTCAGTTGCTCCAATGGGCGCTCCTGCGCGGTTACCAACTCACCCGCCGGATTTTTGCAAAGGCCTTCGCCGTAGATGCTCATGCTGCTGGCCACCACCAGCTTCTTCACTGGGTTCTTGATGAGTGCCTCCAGAAGCACGGCTGTACCCATGTTGTTTACATCGGTGTACTCCTTTATCTCATACATACTTTGGCCTACCCCCACCATAGCGGCGAAATGGAATACATAGTCTACTCCTTCCAGCGCCTTGTCCACGTCTTCGCGGTTGCGGACATCACCTACCATCAGCTCTACGTCTTTGTGCAGGTACTCAGGCCTTTTGCAGTCTTTGCCGTGTACCTGCTGGCTCAGGTTGTCCAGTGCTCTTACTTCGTAGCCGTGGTTTAGCAGTTCGTCTGCCAAGTGTGAGCCAATAAAACCAGCACCTCCTGTTATCAATACTTTGCTTTTCATAGTCTGTAATTCGTTTTGGTAAGTAATAAGACCGTGGCATCAGGACTGGGGACACCGAATCTTGTGAGACATTTACTTTGTATGCATTTATATGATTGCTGCACTTCCTTATGGCGCAAAAAACTCTTTAACCTCATCTGTATTATTTTTTTTACCCAGATTTAAAATGGCTGTGCCGTAGGCCTGATCGTAATGTTATTGATTGAAACTCCCGGAGGTTGGCTCAAGGCATAAAGCACAGCATCTGCCACGTCATCTGCTGAAATAGTACCATACCCAATGTCCTCTGCTGTATGAAAACCGGAAACGGTGTTCCTGAAAAAAGCAGTGTCAGTTACGCCCGGGGCCACAACTGTTACCCTGAGAGTAGGCAGCACTTCCTGGCGCAGCGTTTCAGCCACTACTTCTAAAGCAGATTTTGTGGCGGCATAAACACCGCCATAAGGGTAAGCCTGTCCAGCCGAGACCGAAGAGATAAGCACCACATCGCCGTGGTCCGCCTCGAGCATTCCCGGAACAAAGGCCCGTATCAGCCGAAGGGCTCCCATCAGGTTGGTATCAATGATTTGGCGCCACTTCTCAGGGTCTCCTTCCGTCAGCTTTTCATGAATGCCACGCCCTGCGCTACAAATAAGCATGTCGGGTGTGCCAAGCTTCTCATGTACTCCGGTAAAAAATGCATCCACAGCTGGGGCCGCTGTGACATCGCAGGTAAAAGGGTAAACGTTGGTTGGGAGGTTTGAAGGAGGTTGCAGATCGGCAATGGCAGTGGTTACTTCCGCTAAAGACAGCTTGCCCACTATAGCCCGGCCTATACCGGAACCACCACCGCTCACTACTGCCTTTTTGCCTTTTAACTCCTGCACTCTCTTGGTATAATTCTGCTCCCTATATAGATATTATTAAATCCTTCGTTAGGTAGGTAGAACGTAGTTGAGGGGGATAGGGTTGTAGATGCTGCTAAAAGCATATATAAAAATAGGCTTATTTTTCGCTAACTATCCAATTTTTAAGGGATTGGCGTTGCTACAAAAATGCGTTACCCCAATTTATTTATTCAGCCCGAATCAGGATAAATAACCCGCTTATATTACCTTGCAGGCTCCCAAACGTTAAATTCGTCCTATGAATTTTGACCAGGTACCTCTGCTGGAGAATACACGCGTGCTCCTCCGCCCCTTTCTGGATTCAGACAAAGCGGAACTCCGTGAAATAGCACTGGACGAAGAAATCTGGCGCTACATGATTACGCGTATCAGCAACGAGGAAGAACTGAACGACTGGATACAGACAGCCATCACTGGTTACCAGCTCGGCACACGCTATACCTTTATGATAGTGGACAAAGCCACCGGCCAGCTGGCAGGCAGCACCAGCTATGGCAACATCTCTGTGCCGGACAAGCGGCTGGAAATTGGCTGGACCTGGCTGAGCAAGGCCTACAGGGGCACCGGCCTGAACAGGCACTGTAAATTTTTGCTGCTGCGCTATTCCTTTGAGGTGCTACAGATGGAGCGGGTAGAGCTAAAGGGAGATGCCGTGAACATGCGCTCCCGCAAAGCCATGCTAAAAATCGGGGCTACCGAGGAGGGCATTCTGCGCAGCCATACCCTGATGCACGATGGCCGCCGCCGCGACACCATCTACTACAGCATCCTGCGGCCTGAGTGGGAGCAAATCAAAAACTCTGTCTTCAAAGACCTAGTGGAGCCTCATCAGGCATAAACAGGGAATTCAATAGCAAGGGCTGTTTTCTTTGCGTATAGCTGTTTGGTAATGAACCGCAAACAGTCCTAATTTTTGGAAACACTAACCAACAGAGAACAGTTAACTAAGAGGATATTTCTGATCCGGCATGCGCGGCCGGAGGTGCCTACCAAAGGCTTCTTCAGTGCAGCGGCAGCAAGCCAGTATATCTCAGACTATGATGCCGCACAGGTAGAGAAATTTGTGCTGCAGCATGAGGCCATTCCTTACAAAGAAATAAAAGAAGTATACTGCAGCACACTCGTCCGGTCTCAGCTCACAGCCAAGGCTATCTTCGGAGAACAGGTACTACTGAAGGTGGATCGTAATTTCCGTGAATTTGAGCGGAAAATATTCTCCCTGCCACTCCTGCGGCTGCCCATTAAGTTGTGGCTGGTTACCGCACGCCTGCTCTGGTTCTTTGGGCTCAACAGCAAAGGCATAGAGTCTTTTAAAGAGGCGAAATGGCGTGCCAGGAAATGTGCGGAGCGGCTGGAGGAAGATGCTGATGAAAATGCGACAACCGTACTGGTGGCACACGGCCTGCTGAATAACTTTATCCTAAGGGAATTAAAGAAAATGGGGTGGCAGCAGACAGTAAAAGGCGGAAGCGGCTTTGTGAGTCTGAATGTAATGGAGAAGAAGCAGTAGCTGTATTGTAGAATCCGTAAACAAAAAGGAGCCCTTCCTGCGATGGCGGAAAGGGCTCCTGAGATAATGCTGATTTAAACCGGCATAGCCAGTTTATCTAACTGCTATAGCCTGGATTTTGCTGTCCTCTAATGTTGCTGTTAGCATCTAGCTCGCCCTGAGGTATAGGCCAGGCCCACTCTCGTGCATCTGGCTCTAGCGTACAGTTTATAGCATTAGTGCCGCAATCTTCGCGCTCAATCATGCGGGTGGTTCTTTTCAAATCAAACCATCTGTGGCCTTCACTGAATAACTCTTTGCGTCGTTCCAGCGCAATAGCATCCAGCAGTGCCTGCTGTGTTGCTATCACAACCGGCACATAGCCTGCTATTCTTGCAGCTCGTAATGCATTCAGATCTGCCAGAGCTCCTACTATATCTCCTAACATGGCTCTGGCCTCAGCGCGGATCAAATACATTTCGCCGGTTCTGAACACCTTCCAGTTCACCAGGTTATCTGTAGCTGTACCACGGCCAACAAACTTGGCCACGATTGGCCTTTCGACATCGGCTCTGGATCTTGTTCCAAAATAGGAGTCGTAGCGTACATCAGCTTGCTCTGCATATGTTTCCATCAATGGTAAGGAAGGCCTGAAGCGGTTGCGGTTTGATGGTGCGTTGTGCACACCACCCGATGGAGTACCCTCACCTGCATTAAAAGATACCGCCCATATCACCTCTGCAACTGATTCATCTTCCCAGATAGCCGGGAATTCCGCTCTCGAAGCTAAAGGTATTTCATCGATAACTAAAGTTGCATAACGTGCGGCTTCTGCATATTCCTCTGCATATAAGTTTACCCGTGCCAGGATAGCTCTTGTAGTAGTAAGATCAATAAACGATCTGGATGATTCTGTATTGGGTTCGCTATCTACATCTCCTAAGAGTGCTTCAGCATCGTTCAGATCCTTCAAGATGTTGTCATACGTCTCCTTTACGGTTAACCTGGCAGGCATGTCGTCCTTGTCAACAGTCGTTTTATAAGGCACCCCTAATAAGGCAGAGTTTCTGTCGAACGCTTCTCCCCAGTACCTCAGAAGATCAAAGTGTGCCACGGCCCTGATAGCCAAGGCCTGGCCTTTGATCCTGTTTACACGTTCAGGATTTTCATCTGCAAACCTGTCAATACCATCTAACACCAAGTTAGCCTGTGTAATAACCTGGTAAGCAGCAATCCATGCAATGGCAATGTCTGACTCATCACTAGTGTAATTCCAATTCGCCTGGCTGGCCCAGTTCCCCAAATCTTCACCTGTTTGTACCAGGTTATCAGACATCACGTCTGGTAAAGTAGACCATGTGCCTGTTGTTTGTCCACCGCTGCCGAAATAACCTATTTGACGAAACTGTGCGTAGGCTCCTGTCAGCGCATACTCATACTCGTCCAGGTTATTAAAAATCTCAGCACCTTCCTTCGCATACTCAGGTTCTATATCAATCACGCTCTCGCAGGAAGAGAGTACCAAAGCAAAGCTGAGTCCTACACCTAAAAATATTTGCCTAATCTTCATCTTTTTAAATTTATACAATTAAAGTGCAACGTTTACGCCAAAAGTAACAGTACGAAGTGCTGGATACTGCGAACCAACTAGTGATCCACCCGTTACCTCTGGGTCAAAGCCCCGGAACTTAGTCCACGTCACCAGGTTCTGTCCTTGAGCAAACAGTCTGATGTTGGTTAATCCAATAGTGTTGATCCACTGCTTTGGCAAGGCATAGGAAACGGTCAGGTTGCGTAGCCTCAGGAAATCCCCATCTTCAACAAAGCGCGTCGTGTTCTGTTCGAAGGGCGCATTAGGGCTTGGTATCATCGTAATCTGACCAGGAATTCTCCACTCATTCACCAGGTCAGCGGAAATATTATCAAATAAGTACGCTGGGTTCTCCACATTTGCCCGGTCGTTGTTATACAGGACATTGCCTTCCACAAAGCTGAAGAAAGAACTAACCTCAATGCCTTTGAAGTTTAAAGAGGTTCCAAAGCCACCAAAGAAAGGTGCCTCAGCTGTACCTACAATAACTCTGTCATTCGGATCATATACTTCCGTCACATCCCCCTCTTTAGTCAGGTACTGTGGGTTACCATTGTCTGGGTTTACACCGGCATAACGTACCACGTACAAGGAATTCACCGGTTCTCCTACACGGTTGATGAATACATCCTCAATGATTTCCTGCTCATCACCTAACAGCGACTTCACCCTGCTTTGGTTATGGGTCAAGCTTACATTCACAGCCCAGGTAAAGTCAGTGCCACTAATGATATCCCCTGTTAATGCTAACTCAATACCTCTGTTCTGAAGCTCGCCCACATTAGAAAGCAACTCTTCGTAACCAGTTGTCCTGGAAAGCTGCCTGTTCAAGAAAAGGTCGCTTGTAACGGAGTTATAATATTCTACCGTTGCTCCTACTCTTCCGTTCAATGCAGTTAATTCCAAACCAGTGTTGAAGGTGGTTTTTCTTTCCCACTGCAACTCAGGGTTAGCCAGTTGCACCTGCGCCAGTCCGCTTACGCCGGCATATACACTACGCCTGAAAAGCTCACGGGAAGCAAAGTCCAAGGGATCTCCAAACTCATCCAACAGCACCTGGTTACCTGCCGAGCCATAACTCGCCTTGAATTTAACATCATTGAACACATCCGAAATACCTTCCATAAAGGCTTCATCACTCACTATCCAGCTAAAACCAACCGATCCGAAGTTAGCAAAGCGTCTGTCGGCTCCGAAACGGGAAGATCCGTCTCTGCGTGCACCCACTGTCAGGAAGTACCTGTCTTTGAAACCATAGTTGATGTTGGTAAAGTAGGATAACAGCGCATTCTCAGTACCATTACCATTAACAGCAGGTATGTAACCGTTTGAAGCGTTTCCGGGAGTAATGCCGGCTTCGTTCTGGAAAGCGCCACCTAAACCATAGCCCGTAAAGTCAAATCCTTTATACATGGAGTTTACAACTTCATTGAAGAGGGCAACTGTCAGCTTGTGATCTTCGCCAAACTGCGTTTCGTATGCTGCTGAAGTTGTTCCGGTATACCGGAATATTCTGTTATAGCCGCGCCCAAAGGAACCGGAACCACCTGTAGAGAATTGTCCTGAGGCTGTGGTGGGGTCAACATACTCTACGGTTTCGTTGGAGGTAAAATCACCTCCCCAGGTAGTTCTTAATGTTAAACCTTCCAGGAAAGGTGCCTTGTAGTTCACATACACGTTACCAACCCCTTTCAACTGCTTTCTTTCGTTTCTGTTTTCCAGAAGCTCCTGTAGCGCGTTCGGCTGCCCGGATGCTAATTGGGTATAGTTTCCGTCTTCATCGAACGGCGTTTCATAAGGGTTACTCCAACGAATAGCATTCAGCGGACTTGAGATGCTTGAATTGGCTTCGGTAGTGTTATTGAAGTCTGAAACACCAAAAGTGGAGTTGATACCAAAGGTGAAATCACCGGCAGATGACTCTACGTTAGCCCTACCTGTGATACGCTCCAGGCCCGTGTTCGGCACTGTACCTGTCTGGTCGAAGATAGAACCGGAAAGGAAGAAGGTCGTTTTCTCGCTGCCACCAGAGGCACTGATGGTATGGTTCTGGGTGTATCCGGTTTTAAAGAAAACATCCTGCCAGTTGGTGTTCACCTGCCTTAAGCGGGCCAGGTCCTGGTCTGTCCATTCAAAAGGGTTACCGTTGGCCAACTCATAATCCAGCTTTTGGTTTGTGGTCATGACCTCCAACCTGTTCTCCGGAGCCCTGGAAAAGCCATACTGCCCATCGTACGTGATGCGGGTGGCACCAGCCAAACCTCTTTTTGTTGTGATCACAACAACACCATTAGCACCTCTTGATCCATAGATAGATGTTGCAGAAGCATCTTTCAGAATTGTAAGGCTTTCGAAATCCGAGGGGTTCAGCGTAGCAAAATCGCTGGCAGAGATCTGCACACCATCCATCACGTACAAAGGCTCATTGCTACCTAAAACTGATCCTTTACCACGGATTACCACGTTTGCAGCTGCACCTGGCTGGCCTGAGTTCGCCTGCACCAGTATACCGGGCGCTCTACCCTGCAGTGCCTGGTCAAAAGACCCTACCGGCACCTGCTTTATTTCCTCTGCCTTTACAGTAGAAACGGAACCTACCACCTCGCGCTGTGTCTGTGTGGTGTATCCTGTCACTACTACTTCCTGCAGCTGCTTCAAATCGGTACTCATGCTTACGTTAACCGTACTTCTGTTTCCGAGGGCTATCTCCTGGGTAGCCATACCTATTTGCCTGAACACCAGCGTTACATTGGCAGGATTCAGATTAGCTGGAATGGTGAGGGAGTATCCTCCGTCCACTCCAGTGCTTGTACCGGTGGAGGTTCCTTTAACGATAACTGAGACTCCAGGCAAACCTTCCCCCGTTTCCTGCTCAATTACCCTACCGGTTACTGTTCCACCTTGTGCCAATACCTGATGTAGCAGGCATAGCATGAAAGCAAAATTCAACAATAAAATTTTTCTCATGTCAGGTTGTTGTGAATAAAAAATAAATAGAAAATGAAGAATTGTTGAGCTGAATTTAAAAGCACACCAGGCTTAACAAGATGTTTAAACCTGAATCATTTAAGCTCCATACCCATACAAACTCGAAATATACGCTAATAGAAAATCATTTAAAAAAGAAGTCAAAAAAATAATGAGAATAGTATGGCAAAGCGCTCTTGATAAGAATTTGCTTAAAACACACTCTGTTTATTGTGCAATTTCAAAATTACAAGTACAGATGATTGCAAATACTGTAATCCAACTGCCCTAATTGCTTTTGCAACCCAAACACGGTGCAAAGCAGCAATAAGAAGCACTGCAGATCTTCCAACTAACCTCCTTGGGTGTGGCTTTGTTCGAAGTATTTGTCTAGCACCTCCCACCTTTCCTAACCTGTACAGCTAAACAAATGCTGTTTGAAGAGATACCATATCTTTATTTACAAAAACTAAACTTTTAGTTTTAAAACTAAGTATATAGTTGTACATTAGATTAACAGAACCTGAACAACACTTAGATGAAAGAATTAACCAAGGCCGAAGAAGAGATCATGCAGGTACTCTGGAAGCTGGAAAAGGCCTTTGTCCGCGACATACTCGAGGAGCTACCGGAGCCGAAGCCGGCTTACAATACAGTATCTACTATAGTGCGCATACTGGAGAACAAAGGCTTTGTGGGGCATGAGGCTTTTGGCAAATCGCACCAGTACTACCCGCTGGTGGCGCAGGACAAGTACAAGAGCTATTTCCTGAAGAACTTTATGAGTGGCTACTTTGGCGGCTCCTTTGAAAAACTGGTATCGTTCTTCGCTAAAGACAACAACCTAAATGTGCAGGAACTTGATGAGCTGCTAAAGCAGGTAAAAGAAGACATAGACCCGGATAAGGAGGATCCGAAAGATGGAAGTACTACTTAATTTCATACTCAAGTCAGGCATTGGCCTGCTCACGCTGTACCTGTTCTATTACGCACTGCTGCGGAACGAAACCAATTTCCGGTTTAACAGGCTGTACCTGCTGCTGGCCCCGCTGGTGGCGCTTACATTACCTCTCATTAAGTGGCCTGCCTTTCTCTCCCCGGATACTGCCGTGGCACAAACCCTTCAGGCAATTCAGTTATCAGAAGTGACTGTGGTAGCTTACGGGCAGCCGGCAACGGGCGCTGCGCTGCTGCAGTTTATAACTCCTGCCAATCTTGTACTGGGTTTATACCTGCTGGTGGCACTGTTTCTTGCCTTTAAACTGTGCAGGCAACTATGGCACATCCGGCGGCTGAAATCCAAAGCAATAACAATTGAACAGACACCGGATGCGGTTCAGATAGTACAGTTAGGGCAGCATTATTCTTCTTTTGCCTTTCTGAACTATGTATTCCTGAGTAGCCAGGAGCAGCTCAACCCACGCGAGAGGCAACAGGTACTGGCCCATGAACTGGCGCACGTACAATTGGGCCATACGTATGACATCCTCCTATACGAAGTGCTGTCTATTGCACTCTGGTTTAACCCTCTTATCTGGTTTCTGAAGAAAGAACTTCGCAACCTGCATGAGTACCAGGCCGATGCCTGTGTGCTGGAGCAGCACCAACTAAATGAATACAGGGTGCTCTTGTCGAAAGAAGTACTTTTCAACATGGGCTTACCTGTGGGCAGCCATTTCCAGAAACCGCAGGTGCTCCAGCGCCTGCACATGCTCAAGAGGCACGGTAAGAGACCCGGATGGCTAAAGCCCCTGCTCACGCTGCCCCTGTTTGTGGTACTGCTACTCTCCCTCTCCTCTCAGCAGGTAGCAGCCGATATTGCTACTCAACTTACTTCCCCGGCACATGCAGCACCCTCAAATGAGACTTCCTCTGAATCAATAAATCTTGATAAAGATAGCACTAAGCTTCCCGAGTCTCAGGCAAAGGCTGATGCTAAAATGCCAATTTTAAGGGATGACACGCCAGCAGACATGCCTGTTCAAGAAGATAAACCCACTGATAATATACATAACCTCCACCTCCGATCTACAAACCCCTACACTTATGTAGAGCAGATGCCTATGTTTAAGGGAGGAGAAGCAGAAATGATAAAGTTCCTCGGCAAGAATATACGCTATCCTGAAGAGGCAAAAGAGGCCGGACTAGAAGGCATCGTTGTACTTAGCTTTGTAGTGGACCACGAGGGCAGGCTAGACGACATTCAGGTTATAAAAAGATTAGGTAAGGGTACAGATGAAGAAGCAGTGCGTGTAGTAAAAATGATGAGTGGTAATTGGCTACCCGGAAAGCAGAATGGAAAAGTAGTACCAGTCCGTTACACCTTGCCTGTCAGGTACACTATAAAATAACAATCATTAACATTTTAAACCCTTATTAACACGGTTTTGAGCCGTGCTTGGAAGGCTTTTGCCTACTAATTCTATTGTGTTAAAGCAAAACATCTGCAGATCATGAAAAAGCACAACATACTCCATCAGCTGTATAAGCTTCCACTGCCGTTATTGCTTTCAGTATTTCTGGCCTGCTCTTCTGATGAGGAGCCCATTGCAGAGGTCGCATCAGAAATTGAAAATCAAACTTATCAGCAAGAGGACCCAGTCTATAGAGAAGTAGAGCAGACACCGGTTTTCTATGGGGGTGAAGAGGAGATGTTCCGATTTTTACACAAGAACATCCGCTTCCCAGAGGAGGCGAAAGCGGCAGGTGTAGAAGGTATGGTCGTGCTTAAGTTCAGAGTTGAAAAAGACGGTTCAATCACGGATTTGAAATTGGAAAAAAACCTTCATCCTGAAATAGACAAAGAAGCGCTGCGCTTGGCAAAAATGACGAGCAAGAAGTGGTATCCAGGGTTAGAAGAAGGAGAATTTGTGCGCGTACGCTATACGCTTCCAATAAGATTTACCATAAAATAACATACAGTGTCCTTACTATCATCCTTTTTTAATACGGTCTTAAGCCGTGCCAGAAAACTATTGCCCTTAAAAATCCAATATTCAAACAAAAACAGAACAATATGAAAAAGCTTATTTTAACAAGAACAACTTTAATTGCTTCTCTATTCGCGTGCATTTTTGCCACAGCAGCATGCTCCACCGAAGAAGAACCAACTATAGTAGTGCAGGAGAAAGAAACAGCTTCCGTTGAGAAGACGGACACATCAAAAGCTTATACTTATGCAGAGCAGATACCAGTGTATAAAGACAGCGAGGCAGCATTATTAACCTTCCTGGGAAGTAACATAAAGTATCCGGAGGCAGCAGAAAAGGCAGGCGTAGAGGGGATAACTGTGATGTCGTTTGTAGTAGAAACAGACGGCACTATTACGGATATAGAAATCGTCAAAAGCCTGAGCCCTGAAACAGACCAGGAGGCTGTCCGGGCAGTAAAATTAACCAGCGGAAGCTGGATCCCTGGCAAAAATAATGGGAAAGATATACGCTTCAGGTACACGCTACCGGTTCGTTACACGCTGGACTAACATATTTGAATTCCAACTTTGATATAACTGTGTCTTAAACCTGAAGCATCTGGCGGTAACAAGGATAAATGCTAATGAAGGTATAATCCTGTTTCATCTGTTAACGCTGTTTAGGACACTACTTATACTTCAGCTCACTTATGGGTTAATCAAATTTTTTTGCCTTTACCAAAAGATAAAAACAACTTATACCATGAAAGAATCCAACAAACCGTTTACCTATTTTGCAGCTATTGTACTCTTCAGCATAGCCACGCTCTCTGCTCCTGCTGCCCTTGCTCAGTCCACTGAAAAGCCTTACACTTATGTAGAGCAGATGCCACACTTCGAAAGCGGTGACGCAGACATGATCAAGTTCATGGGCACCAATATCAATTACCCGAAACAAGCCCGGGCCGCTGGAGTAGAAGGCCTGGTGGTGGTTTCATTTATAGTGGGTACTGATGGCAGCATTTCAGATGTGCAGACCTTGAAGAAGCTCGGCAAAGGCACAGATGAGGAAGCCGTGCGTGTGGTAAAACTAATGAACGGCCGGTGGAAGCCAGGTAAGCAGGGCGGGAAACCGGTGCCGGTGCGGTATACCTTGCCGGTCCGGTTCGCGTTGTCTGAGGCAGACAGGGCTGCCGTGGCCGATGTTGCCAACAGAGTTCCTCGGTTCGAAGGCGGCCAGGAAGCCATGGCACAGACCCTGAACAGTTACCTGCAGTTGCCTGAGGAGGCGAAACAGGAGGACCTGAATGCGCGCATCACGGTGAAGTTTACAGTAGAAGTAGACGGCACAGTAACTAACATGAAAGTGGAGAAAATGAAGCTGAAAAAAGTCGTTGGGCCGGGCGCTGAATTTGACTACATGGATGCCACCTCCTTCAACGTACAAAACAAAACAACTCTTGCCAGGCTTGCTGAAGCCGCCATTACTGCTGTTAGGGCTACATCAGGGAGGTGGGAACCCGCCATGCAGAACGGTAAGCCTGTTGCCGCAGAACTTGTCCTGCCATTGCAGTTCCTGAGTACTGAGGCTGACAAGACTGGCAATCAGCAAATGGAGGTGCCCACCCTACAAAAGCTGAAGCCAAAAAAGGATGTTTATAATTATAAAGAAGTGGATGTGAAGCCTGAGCTGAAGGATATGTCACTGGAGAAGTTCCTGGCCAAAAACCTGCGCTATCCCGCCAACTCCTCCTTTGAAGGCGATGTACAACTTACGCTGCTCGTGACAGGCGACGGTAGAATGGTTTCCATGCTCCGCCGCGCTACCACCCCGGATGAAGAAGTCACGTTTGAGCAAATAAGGGACGTAATTGGTTCAACACAAGGCAGGTGGTCTCCGGGCAAAATAGATGGCCACCCCGTTTCCGTTGGCCGAACCATAACCATAAGCTTTGTTATTGATGATGGCGAGAAGAAACCGGCAGCTAAAGACACTCCTACTGCTGATGTGGTCGTAACGAAGTATAGGTAGTGAACGTTAGGATAACTGGATGGATGTTATTACATTCATTATCAGAATGTTTCAACCCGCACTTACCGCCAGCACATGAAAAACAAATTACAGCTCTATTGTCTCTCCGGACTAACGCTATTCAGTTCTGCAGTCTTCCTTCCAACTGAAGCACTGGCCCAGGCACCTGCCTCTGAAGAGAAAGTGCTTTCTTACGTGGATGAAATGCCAGCATTTAAGGGTGGCGATGCCGAAATGATGAATTTCATCGCCGGCAATCTTCAATATCCGCAGGATGCGAAGGCGGCAGGTTTGTCAGGGTTTGTGGTGGCAACGTTCATAGTAGAGACCAACGGCAATGTAACGGATGTTAAAACTATCAAGGGCATTTCTGAAAGCATAGATGCTGAAGCAGTCCGTTTGATAAGCTTAACAGATGGAAGATGGAGCATCGGCCGGCATAAAGGAAAAGCTGTACGTGTAAAGCAGACCCTCCCCATCAAATTCACCTTGGATACTGACGGTAATCCCACAGTACTGCATCAGATGCCCCAGTTCAAAGGTGGCCAGGAAGCCATGGTCCAAACCATTTACAAAAACCTCAACACGCCGGCTGCAGCTCAAAAAGAAAACATCAATGCCCGTGTGCAGGTGAATTTTAATGTGGAGGCAGATGGAAGGGTATCGAATATCACTATTGCAAACACAAAACTAAAACAGGTTGTGGGTGCCGGCGCCGACATGGATTATATGGATGCATCAACCTTTAAACTGCAGGACAAGGCTGTGCTTGCCGCACTCAGCAAAGCAGCGGCAGAAGCCATACAGGCCACCAGCGGTATGTGGGAACCCGGCATCAGGCAAGGAAAACCTGTGGCTGCAGAGGTAACGCTTCCTGTGCTGTTCTTCAGTTCCGGAGAGCCTACGGATAACGTATCAGAGGCCATGCTGCTGTCCTACCAGCCAGACGCTTACGACCGGAAGTCTTCTTATAAAGCAGATGAGGCAGATATTAGTCCGGCACTAAAAGATGGGGATTTGGAAAAATTCCTTGCAAAGCATCTTCGCTACCCCGACACCTCTTTCGAGGGCACTGTGAAAGTGGCGTTTTTAGTGAAGCAGGATGGCAGCCTTAACGGACCAATGACCAGTGTGTCAAAAGAACAGAAGGAGATTGCGGACGAGATTACAAGAGTATTCAAACTCACGGAAGGCAACTGGATACCAGCCAAAAAGAATTCCCAGTCGATTACAGCCATGCAGGAAATTACGGTAGAGTTCGTGACAAAAAAAGGTAAAAGCATATCATCTCCTGCTCCAACTACATCTGCAGATGTAGTAGTGACGAGGTAAAAAGGTCTTATTATCACACATTTCGATGTCATCTCAAACGCAGTGAGAGTTCTGTATTTTTTCATAACCACGCAATACCTCAGGTTTCTCACTGCATTCGAAATGACACAAAAACTTTAAATTGAAGGCAATGGGGTAGGAGCCCTCTACTTCAACCAACAATCATCAAGTATGACAAGTACGATTACAGACTCACTATTTCCAGGTGAAAGGATCATAAAACGCAATAAAGCAAAACAGCCCCGGCTATAGATAGCCGGGGCTGTTTTGCTTCCCTCTACACTTGTAAAGATTACTAAAAAATACTAAGGCCTTAGCCTTACCTAAAACTGCCAGTCTTCGTTCAGCATGCCAATGGCGTGGTGCGCGGTCATATCGAACTGGCAAGGCACGATGGAAATGTAATTGTTCACCAGTGCCCACTCATCCGTGTCCTCCCCTTTGTCGAAGTTCACGAAGCTGCCCGTCATCCAGAAGTACCTGCGGTTGCGGGGATCCAGGCGCTCATCAAACTCTTCCTGCCACTTGGCATGCGCCTGGCGGCATACCTTGATACCCCTGATCTTCTCCTCACTTTTCTTCGGGAAGTTTACATTGAGGGCCGTATTGTCCGGAATCTTATGCTCCAGCGCCTGGCGGATGATGCGTTCTGCAAACTCTTCAGTATGTGAGAAATCAGCTTCATGCCCATAGTCACACAGGGAGAAACCAATAGATGGCATACCCTCAATGGCGGCTTCTATGGCAGCAGACATCGTGCCCGAGTACAGCACACTGATGCTTGAGTTTGAGCCATGGTTTATACCGCTTACTACCAAGTCAGGCTTCCTGTCTTTCAGCACATGGTGCTTCGCGAGTTTCACACAGTCTGCCGGCGTGCCGGAGCACTCATAGGCCTCCACATCCAGGTCCTCGAAAGCAATGGATTTATCTAAGCGGAGCGTATTACCGATGGTGATGGCATGCCCCATTCCCGACTGCGGGCTATCCGGGGCTACAACTACAACATTGCCGACCTTCATAGCAACTTTTACAAGTGTACGTATGCCCGGTGCGGTAATGCCGTCGTCGTTTGAGACCAAAATGAGTGGTTTTGCCATTTTATTATTCTGATTTGATATATGAAAATATGAAAGAATACGTTTCTCGTGCTAATATACTATAACCTCCTGCTGCGCTACAAGGTTTAAATAATAAAGATAAAGACACTAGAACTATGATAAGAAACCTAATATATGCTATTCTGCTGGGAGTAGGTATGGCTGCCTGCCTCTCTCAGAACGAAAATGAATCTGCTGAAGAAAGCAACGTACAGCAACAGATAAATGCCACAGAAACGGAGGTTACCGCACCTGATCCTACCAGCCTGGTAATTGAGAAAGGGCAGGTAGGAAACCTAAAAATAGGCATGCCCATCAACCAGGTGCGGGAGCAGGTTCCATCTGGCATGGTTATAAACGACACCACCCTGATGCTGGAAGGGCAGCAGTCTACAGCCTATGTGCTGCGCTCAAAAGGGCAGGAAAAAGGACTGCTGATAGAACAGGTTTGCGAACCCAACTGTCTGGTATGGCGCATTAGCGTGGATAGCCAGGAGTATAAAACAGCAGAAGGACTTGGCGTAGGGTCTAAATACGGTGAAATAAAACAGGCTTACCCTATAGGAACAGTGGCGTTGGTAGAAGATAATTTTGTTGCAGTTTCTGAGGAAGCAGGAATGAGCTTCGTGCTGGACGACACGCAGTTGCCACAGGATGCCAGAGATTTAGGAAGGTATAATCCAGGAAATATTCCCGCCAACACCCTCGTAAAACGTGTCCTTTTATATTAGTCTGTTGCGATATTAAGTACGAATACCTATTATTGTCTTTATGGCATTACTTCGCTCCGACTACAGATATAAAGATATTGGTTTGCTGCTGTTGCGTATTGGCATCGGCACGATGTTTATCCTGCATGGCTGGCCTAAACTGGCTGGTGGCCCGGAGCGCTGGGCAGCTATCGGCCAGAACATGGAGCTGATCGGAATTTCTTTTGCCCCGGCTTTCTGGGGTTTTATGGCTGGCTTCGCGGAGACTGCAGGAGGTCTGCTACTGATTTTAGGTTTGTTCTGGCGGGTGACCTGCTCACTGCTGTTGTTTACGATGATCATTGCCACTGCCCGCCACGCAGCAGCCGGAGACGGCTTTAACGGCTATTCCCATGCCTTGGAGGCGGCAATCCTGTTTTTCTCCCTTATCTTCACCGGCCCCGGCAGGTACAGCCTCGACAATAAGTTTTTCCCCACAGACAAATACCGGAGCAGGTTTAACAGAATAGTGATATAGTAAGTCCGGTATAGAAGAAATCTTCTTCTGAAGCCTTGGCCGAACGCTGAGGCTTTTTTGTTGGCATTCCTGCGGAAGAATGTCACAAAACACATTCCCTCAAAAATTCCTAATTTTACCTACTCATATCACGCAAACGCATCTACATGCTCATTACATTACTTTTAGCTGCCCTGCTTTCTGCTGGAGGTCCAGGCCAGAATAAACCAGACCTGAAAACACCTTACGAGAGAGGCAACGGCAACCAAACCGCTACTTACGAAGAGGCCATCAACTGGTACCAGATACTGGATGCTGCTTACGATGAAGTGAAGATGATGCCCTATGGCACGACCGACGTAGGCCGCCCGCTGCACCTGGTGGTGGTTTCTACAGATAAAGATTTCAATCCGGCTTCTTTACATCAGAAGAATAAGCGTATCATGCTCATCCAAAACGGTATACACCCGGGAGAACCGGAAGGCATTGATGCCACCATGCTGCTGGTGCGCGACTACCTGCAGGATAAAAAGTTGCGTAAGCAACTCGACAATGTGGTGTTGGCCATTATACCGGTTTACAACATTGGTGGCGCCCTTAACCGCAACAACCACACCCGCACCAACCAGAACGGGCCAGAGAGCTATGGCTTCCGGGGAAATGCCCGTAACCTGGACCTGAACCGCGACTTCATTAAAACAGACTCCGACAATGCCAGAACCTTTCATGAAATTTTCAGGGAATGGGACCCGGATGTGTTCATGGACAACCACACTTCTAACGGGGCCGATTACCAGCACGTGATGACGCTCATTGCCACGCAGCACAACAAACTGAACCCGACGCTGGCAAAGTACCTCTCCGGCAAAATGGTGCCCTCGCTGTATGCCGGTATGAAGCAGGACAAATTCCCGATGGTGCCTTACATGAACCACGCCGGCGAAACCCCGGATGAGGGCATCATTGGCTTTATGGAGTCTCCCCGGTATGCAACCGGGTATACTGCCCTCTACAACACCATCGGCTTTGTACCCGAAACGCACATGTTGAAGCCATTCGACCAGCGTGTGAAGGCGACTTATAAGCTGATGGAGAATATGATCGAGACGGTGCACCGCGACGCGAAGGAGATTGGCCAACTGCGCGCCCATGCAATACAGGAAACCCTGCAGCAGCAGAAATTCCCGCTTAACTGGAAACTGGACACCACCAAAGTAAGCCAGGTTCCTTTCCTCGGCTACGAAGCGAAGTATAAGCCAAGCGAGGTAAGCGGCCTCGACCGGTTGTACTACGACCGCAAGTCGCCGTATAGCAAAATGATTAACTACTATGATGAGTTTGTGCCCACTGTAACAGTGGAAAAACCAGTTGCTTACATTATTCCGCAGGCCTGGGGCGAGGTAATTGAGCGCCTGAAGACGGACAAGGTACAGCTGCAGCAACTAAAAAAGGATACCACCCTCACCCTCGACACTTACTACATCACAGATTACAAAACCGGTCAGCGCCCTTATGAGGGCCACTACCTGCATTCTGATGTGCAGGTAGAACCTAAGCGCATGCCGCGCCAGTTTTTCAAAGGAGATTATGTGGTGTACCTTAACCAGCCTGCCAATCGCTTTGTGGTAGAAGTGCTGGAGCCGCAGGCAGTTGATTCATACTTTAACTGGAACTTCTTCGATTCCATTCTCATGCAGAAAGAGTACTTCTCATCCTATGTTTTCGAGGATTTAGCAGCTGAGTACCTGAAGAAAGACCCAACATTACGCCAGCGCCTCGAAGAACGCAAAAAGCAGTACCCGGATTTTGCAAAAAATGCCCGCGCGCAATTAGATTTCATTTACCGTAACACCCCACACTACGAGTACACCTATAATATGTATCCGGTCGGAAGACTAATCCAAAACATAAAACTGCCCTTGTAGCTGAACAGAAGAGCCACCTCAACAGTGGCTCTTCCTTCAACATAAGAGTACTTCTCATCCTATGTTTTCGAGGATTTAGCAGCTGAGTACCTGAAGAAAGACCCAACATTACGCCAGCGCCTCGAAGAACGCAAAAAGCAGTACCCGGATTTTGCAAAAAATGCCCGCGCGCAATTAGATTTCATTTACCGTAACACCCCACACTACGAGTACACCTATAATATGTATCCGGTCGGAAGACTAATCCAAAACATAAAACTGCCCTTGTAGCTGAACAGAAGAGCCACCTCAACAGTGGCTCTTCCTTCAACATATCACACTTCAAATATCATCCTTCAAACGAACATAGAAGCAATCAAACTTTCTATACAGAAACAAGAAGCATTCTAACTTATGTGTCTGCCAGCACGGAGTGGAAGTGTTTCCAGTCTTTGGGTTGAGCGCCTTGTAAATGTTGCGGTGCCGCACGCAGTGAGGCAGCCCGTAGCGGAGCGAGGGCAGCTTCAGTTACACAGCGCGATGCCCAAAGACGAGGCCTCTCGGCCTAGAGAGCACATACAATTGAAATGAAACTATAGGTGAATTGGCACTGGATAAGCCGCCACTACGAAAGCTTAGACGGATTCATAACCCCGCTCATTCAGATAAACAATTATCTATACCTCTATTTCACCGGTTAAATACGCAACCGCCTTACCAGTTATTTTCACCCTGTTTCCCAAAAACTCACAGGTCAGCTCACCTCCTCTTGCCGAAATTTGCCGGGCACGCAGCACTTTTTTATTCAGTCTCTGGCTCCAGAATGGTGTTAGCGTGGTATGCGCAGAACCTGTTACCGGGTCTTCATCTATACCAACCTGTGGGCAGAAAAACCGCGACACAAAATCAACATCTTCGCCGGGAGCAGTCACAATGGTACCACGTGCTTCAACGGTTGCCATTAACCTGAAATCAGGTGCCAAACCCTTTATTTCCGCCTGATTCTGAAAGAGCAGCAGGTAATCGGTTTTGCCTTTATACGCTTCTGCCGGAGTAACTCCCAAAGCTTGTACCAACGCCTGCGGTGCCTCTACCCGCTGGTAAACATCAGCAGGAAAATTCAGCGTTAGCTCCTCTCCTGCTCTGTCCACTGTCAGAAGGCCACTGTTTCGGGATTGGAAGTTGACAGTGTTTGTTGGGTGGTTGTAATAGTGAAACAGCACAAATCCCGATGCCAGGGTGGCGTGTCCACACAGGTCTACCTCTACTGTTGGGGTGAACCATCTTATTTCATAGTCGCTCCCGTTTGGCACCAAGAAAGCTGTTTCTGCCAGATTATTTTCAGCGGCTATCTGCTGCATCTTTTTATCCTCCAGCCATTCGTCCAGCACACACACGGCAGCCGGATTACCATGGAACACCCTATCAGTGAAGGCGTCTATCTGGTACATTTTTATTTTGCTCATCTTTTAAGTTAGTTGCTTTTGGTTACTATGTTACGCAATAAGTACACGGTTAAGAGAATATTTCCCTTTGGAGGAGGATAAAAGAATCCTGTCTGACATCAATTCTTTACAGTAACAGACATTCCTTCCTGCTTTGGGAAGTATAAAGTTCTGAGAAATTGCTGTCAGCTATTCATTTCCGTGCAGCAACAGAAAAGCCACCCTGCAGGTGGCCTTTCTGTTGCTGTTTATCGCATTTAATTACACATCCACCGAATCATACACAATCACCTTTTCCCACAGGTGAGAATAGTTCTCCACGAATTTAAGGTGTACCGGGTGCTTCTGATACACTTCCTGCTCTTCGAGGTTATCGAAGAACAACAACCAGGAAACCCCATAGCCTCTTTCGATTACATCGCGGTTGGTGTTGGCCGGCACGCCTATACGTGCCAGTTTTATTGCCTTGATACCTTTCAAGGTTTTCAGGCCTTCTATCAGTTTTGCTTTGTCTTCCGCAGAATCAGGATTTTTCATCCAGAAATAAACATGGTGCACAAAATCGCCTTTCGGTTTCTGGTTGCTTCTGTCTAAGGCCGGCATCAGGCCAAAGAAGCCCGCAAGAGATAAAGAGGTGCTGTTGCCAAGGAACGACCTTCTGGATAGCTTTTTCATATAGTTCATATTACAATGCGCTGTTTCTTTTTTAAAGTATAGACTCTTTCTTTCTCCTGCAATCCCTTCTGTTTCAAAACATGAAGTAAATAATATTTCCGGACAATTCCGAAGTCACTACTGCTCCCGCTTATCCTTCTCTTAAAAAATAACCTGTTGCAGTAGCAAGGAGGCAAACAAATCCGGACCCGCTCCTGTACTATTTCACATAACCCATAAACCCTATGAAAGAGTACATAGTATCTTCTATCAGCTTAGAGCCGCACGGCAACATACCAAACAACCCACACTTACCTCTGCTCTTTTACCGGCAGGTGTTCTACGACAGCAGTAACCTAGAGCAGCAGTTTAAAGAGGCTTTTGCAAAGCACAACTGGAGAGGCAGCTGGACCAATGGTGTATTTAATTATCACCATTACCACAGTAAATCGCATGAAGTGTTGGGCGTGGCGGCAGGTTCGGCTACCCTTATACTTGGTGGACCCGGAGGAGAGGAAGCAGAAGTGAAAGCAGGCGACATGGTAGTACTTCCGGCTGGTACCGGCCACTGCCGTAAAAGCGCCTCACCTGATTTCAGTGTGGTAGGGGCATACCCGAAAGGGCAGGAAAATTACGATATTTGCACGGAAGACGATGAGGTAGAAGAGAAGCAGCAGAATATCAGGCAGGTGCCGTTACCGGAAACAGACCCTGTAGCCGGTAAAGATGGCCCGCTGCTGCAGCACTGGAAATAAAATCCACTAAACCCATTCTACCTGTTTTAGAGTATTATGAAGAGCAAATACGAGAACATATGATAATTAAAGCACCAAAACGACCTTACCTGCTGCTGTTCCTTTTCTTAGGCTTGGCAGGTTGCAATACCAGTACTTCCAGTACCAGCACCACTACTGATACCACAGAGGCTGTGGCTACAAATACACAAGGGCAAGCCTCCGGAAATGAGGTTGTATTGTCGGAGCAGGCACTGGCGAATGCCCGGACAAACTATACGACCTATTGCGCCGGCTGCCACGGCAGTGAACTGGAGACATTCATTAACCGCGACTGGAAGTATGGCACTGCGCATACTGCCATGTTCACCAGTATAAAAGAAGGACATCCGACTACTGGTATGCCTGGCTTCGCCAATACGCTGTCAGATGAGGAGATAAACAACCTGGCAACCTTTATTCGTCAGGGCATTGTAAACAAGCAGGCGCAAAATACAAGCGAAGGCACTGGCAACGACATGGCCGGTGTCATCCGTTCCGAGGAAGTCAGCTTCCGCCTCGACACAATAGTAACAGGCATTGAGGTACCCTGGGGTATGGCGTTCCTGCCCAACGGCGATATGCTGGTAACAGAACGCTCCGGCACCCTATACCGCCTCACAAATGACCGTCAGTTGCAGAAAATAGAGGGCGCACCAGAGGTGCTGGCAGAAGGACAGGGTGGTTTACTGGATGTAGAGCTTCACCCCGATTTCAGGAACAACAACGTCATTTTCCTCTCCTACTCAGCTGTTAAGAGAGAAGGCGGAGAAACTTTATCGACTACAGCCATCATGCGTGCCCAACTGGATGGAAACGCGCTGAAAAACAAGAAAGTAATTTTCGAGGGACAACCCTGGACTAAAACCCGGCACCACTATGGCTCCCGCATCGAGTTTGGTCCGGACGGGAACCTATACTTTACCATGGGCGACAGGGGCGGCACTTTTGAGAACCCTCAGGACCTGAGCCGCCACGCCGGTAAAACACACCGCATCAAGGAAGACGGCTCCATACCACAGGACAACCCATTTGTAAACAAACAGGGAGCGCTTCCTTCTATTTACACCTATGGAAATCGAAACCCGCAGGGCCTTGCGCTGAACACGAGTACAAAAGAAATGTGGGCACACGAACACGGACCAAAGGGCGGCGACGAAGTGAACATTCTGGAGAAAGGCGCGAACTATGGTTGGCCTGTGGTAACGTACGGCATCGACTATAACGGCTCCATTATCTCTAACGAACAACGCAAAGAAGGTATCAAGGACCCGATCCATTACTGGGTGCCATCTATTGCCCCCTCGGGCATGGCCTTTGTAACCGGGAACAGGTATAAGGGCTGGGAAGGAGATTTACTATCTGGTTCGATGAGCTTCAAATTCCTGAGCAGAGCTAAAGTAGAAGGCAACCAGATTGTAGGTGAAGAACGGTTATTGAAAGATATTGGCCGCGTGCGTGATGTAAAAATGAGCCCGGATGGCTACGTATACATCGCTGTTGAAAGACCAGGCGCCATTTTCCGACTTGTCCCTGTTGATACTCAATAGCAAGTACATTATACCCCTTCACCTGAAGCTACTTCCATAAAGCCAGTTTTGTTTTTTTGTTGGCACGAAGTGAATCTGATTCCAGTCTTTGGGTTGAGCGCCTTTGGAGATTTTTAGGTGCCGCTGCCGCGGCAGCGCCCTGGCGCAGAAAAACTCCCAGCGCGATGCCCGAAGACGCGGCCTCTCGGCCCAGAGAGCAAAGACAGATAAAGTGGAAAAGGCTGTTTATGAGTCGCTGTTTAAGCTGAATCTACGGCAGCTTAGACAGAAAAAAGGTATAATCTAATGCAATTGGGTATAAATGGATAAACAGAAAGGTTTTTCAGGTATAAAGGAAGGCTCTACAGGTTTAAGCGCCTGTATTGGCCTGGAGCAAACGCAGGAAGTTACCGCCTAATATTTTCTGTACATCGGCTTCGCTGTAGCCTCTTGCCAGTAGCTCTTTCGTAATAACCGGGAAATCCTGCACCCCATTGAGCTGCTGCGGTGTAGAGGAAATGCCGTCGAAGTCAGAGCCAAGACCTACATGGTCTACCCCTACCAGCTTGACAATGTGGTCGAAGTGGTCGATTAAGAGCGATAACGATGGGCGCATGGCAGCGGCCTCTTTCGGATATTTTTTTACAAGCCAGCTGTTGATGGCAAAGTTGGAGCGCTTCAGCTGCATCAAAGAATCTACCTCTGCCTGGTGCCGCTTGATAAAAGCCTGCCGACGCTTTGCAAAATCCGGGTCTACAAAGCTCGCTTCGAAGTTGATGTTTATAACGCCACCGTTTTTTCCTACTGCATTTATCTGCTCATCCGTAAGATTCCTGAAATGCGGGCTGATAGCTTTCACACAGCTATGCGACACCAGTACTGGTTTGGAGGTCATTTCCATAACATCCCAGAACGTCTGTTCCCCCACATGGCTCAGGTCGACCAACATACCTAGTTCATTCATGCGCTGTACTACCTGCCTGCCAAAGTCATTCAGGCCTTTTTGGTGGTTCGGCACTTTGCCGCTGCTTTCGTCCATGGCGGAGGTAGCCCAGGAAGTAGAGTTGTTCCAGGTAAGGGTCATGTAGCGGGCACCGCGGCTGTAGAGGCTGTCGAGATAGTTTAGGTTATCTTCTATCATGTGTCCGCCCTCCACGCCTATCATGGCCGCCAGTTTCTGCTGCTGCACCGCCTGCATTATATCAGCGGGTGTTTTGGCCATCATCATCTTGTCCGGGTTGCGGGCCGCCACAGCGTACAGGGTATCTATCTGCCTGTTGGCATACGCAAAGCCCTTCCCTTTTCCGTAGGTCTCGTCGCTCCATACTGAAAAAACCTGGACGTCCACGCCACCTTCCTTAAACCGGGCCAAATCAGAATGCGTTTTGCCTTTCAGGTTATCTGCAATGTCTAATCCCTCCAGCATGTTTATCAGCACATCATTGTGCGTATCCACTACAATGGCCTGTTTGTGCACCTTTTTGTAACTCTGTGTATACGCAGAGGTATAGCCTAAAAGTAGGGCCGCCAGTGCCACGCCTTTCGCTACAGATTTTCTATTTATCATATGTTGGCTCCGTATTTGGCTTTTCTGTTTAACATTCCCGCTCCTTCTCCTAAGAAGCCTAGCATTTTTTTATTCCTGTCACCCTGAAAAGAGAGAACTCCTTCAGACATCTTTAAGTGTAACGCCTGAAGGCTAATGGAAGACAGGATGAACCAATATAGTAAATCCCTTTGAACTTACCTGACCCAGTTCTCTACCAGCAAGCCTGAGAAGGCAAAGAAGTTGGTGAGTATGTGTGCGATGGTCGGAGCCAATACACGCTGCTGTTTATAGACAACATAGCCCCAGAGGCCGCCCACCAAAGGCAGGAAGCCGCCCTGGTAAGAAACACCGTGCGCGGCATACACCGAAATGTGCCATAGACCAAACAGAGTAGCAGGGAATACAAATGCCAGCCCCATATGTTGTTTGTAACGGCTGATGAAAGCTCCACGCCAATAGAACTCCTCCACAAATCCATTGACTAAAGCAGCAGCGGCAAGAATCAAATATAAGGTGAGGTTGAGATGATGGTAAAAGGTTAGGAAAGCGCCAGAGAACGCACCCAAAACAGGGACAAAGCACAGGAGCAGGAGTAGCACGTTCTGCCTGGTAAGCGGTGGCCATGTGTACAGCTTCGCCAGGTTATTACCTTTTAGTTGCATACCATGTAGGAGGCAGTATAGCCAGTAAATGCTGAAACTGGCAAGATAGCCGGCAGTTTTGCCCAGCACCTGCGGCAGGAAAAAGAAGGATGCGAACGTTAAAGGCAGAATCAGTAGGCTAAGCAGAAGCGGGCTTTTGCTTTCCAGCTTTTCCGTTTTAGACTGGCCATTCATGTGCCTTTACTTTATACACGAACATATTCCGGATAGTGTGCAGCTAGTTCCTCATATGCAGTTTCTACATTCGCGGGTATCCTAACTGCTGTAATAAAGCCTTTCCCCCTGGGGCCATAACCGTTTTCGTCGTTGCGTAGCCTAGGTATTTCTCCCATCACCAGAGAAAGCAGCCTGTCTATCCCACAGAACTCGCTGTGCGCTTCGTTGGTGTAAGCAAAGTTTTCCGCCTTCATTTTTAGTGTAGGAGTAAATGCAGCGAAACTGATAAACTGAGCTGCCTCACCCTTACTTTCCTTCCATACTTTCTCAAAAGAGGCCTGGCTTCTGCGCTGCAGCACCGGGTCTTGCAGGAGCAGTATAGTTTGGGGTTGCTTTTGTAAACGCGCCAGCACTTGGTAAGCTTCCGAAGCATTGCTGCCGCAGTTGGAGGACTGGTTCTCAACGATGATACTGCTTTCCTGTAGCTGCCAGTGCTTCACAAAAATGTCTTTCAACATGTCGGCCTCTGCCCTGCCTCCAGTACTTATACCCTTATATTCCGGGTGCCGCTTAATGTTTTCTTCCAGAAATACGGTAGAATGACCAATGCCGCCACCTATCATCAGCTCCTTTGCCAGTCCCTGCTGATATGCCAATGCCGCCTGCTCTGCCACATACAAACTACTGTTGCCGAGCAAAATCAGAAGGTCTGCCTGTGGTATATTATACTCCTTGCCAAGCTCAGATTCCGATAGACTGCTGATGTCCTTTTTCGCTAAGAAGGAAATAAGCGTGTTAAAAAGGGAGACGTGGTGTTGTGCTGGCTGCATTGCTAAATATAAAGAACTTAGGCTTTGCGCAGTACAAAGCAGCCAATTTTATCGGGGTGGTCCTGTACTAAATCAGTGGAATGGCAGTGGCGTAGCATCCAGAGCACCAGCATGTCGCCGGCAGCGGCCAGCGTGAAAAAGAGTCCAAAAAAGAACACCCATGGGTTCCCGATAAAGATACCTATCAACGCAGGCAGAATTCCCATTACCATTCCCGGCATCATGCCGCCCAGGATGTAAGGCTTCAGGGGCAGCACCTCCCCGCAGTGGCAATAAGGCGACAGGGCTTTCCAATGTATGCCATACTTAATCGACCTGACACCATTTTTACAAAAAGCAGCCCAGGTAAGGCCATGCAGCAATTCGTGCACCACCGCCCCGGGTATAAAAACGAGCATCATCAGGAACGGCAGGAACAACATATGTCCACCGTATACTTTCGCAACTTCTCTTAAAGCTTCAGAAGAAAACTGCTCCGGCCACAGCAGCACATAAGGCAGCAGGAGCACCAGCATAACGGGAAAGGCAAAAGCCAGCGCCTGCACATTGGCATCTGTTGCAGTAGTGGCAAGTTCTATTCTTTTATATGAATCCTCTGCCATAGTGATATCATCCGTGTGAACCATCATTTGGCCTGCCGTAGCTTCAACTAAAACAGCTTCCTGAGGTCTGCAAATGTATCTATGGTTTGTACATCGGCCGCTACTTCGCCAAAGCCATACTTTGCAAATACAAAAGGCACCTCCGCTACCTCGCTTGCCTCGTAATCGCCTTTTGTGTCGCCAACATAAACGGCAGACTTTAAGTTATTACGCCGGATAACATCTTTAATGTTTTCTCCCTTGGGCTGGTTTTTATCTCCGAAGCAGGCGTGGTCGGTAAAGAAATGCTGCAACTTATGAAACTCCAGGAAATTATCAATATAGCCAACCTGGCAGTTGCTCACGATAAAGAGCCTGTGCTTTTCCTGAAGCTGCTCCAACGTTTCCTCTAACTGTGGGTATAACTCGCCACCCTTCTCCTTCAGGTTTTCCATCTGCAGTTTGTCACTCACCTTCTGCAATTCCCGTCGCTGCTCCACGCTCAGGTCTGGAAAGATTTTATCATAGATGGCATCGTGCGGCATCCCGGCAACATTCCGTATGTCGTCGGCTGTCAGCTTCTTGTCTACAAAGTCAAACTGGTCGATAGCGGCGTTCCATGCTTCCGCGATGGCTGGGGTGCAGTCCCAAAGGGTGCCGTCCAAATCAAATATTATTCCGTCTGTAGTTTGTTTCATCTTGTTATTATCCGCAGTTATACATTCAATTTGTGGTTCTGAAAACAATCCGACCGTTGTGGAGCAATTTTACCAACAACTGATTTTAGGAAAGCCAATGTCACCTGTTCTTCTGCTCCTTGACCTCCCTGCAAAGGAAACGTATATTTTAAAAGACAGCAGGTGGCTTTTGTTGTTATAGGCATTTCTCCCATCCAATAAAGATAGCTGTATTCAGAAGCCATATAGCGTGCAAGCGTCCTCTTTAACAGCTTCTATTTCTGCGCCTCCGGCCCAGTTGAGTCAGAGACTCAACATTCACCCTATGTCACGAATCTGAAGATTCGCGCCAGGATATTTTAATAAAATAGTTTCCAAATCAAAGGGACTAAGAATCTATGTCATATTCTCTATTAGCTCCCGCAGCCGATCAGCATTTAAGACTGCGTTGCCCAGGATAGTGTTGTTGAAGTACACCCACACCTGCTTCCCATCCAGCAGCCAGTCGTGAACCATGAACGCATAGCGCTCCAGTTGCTCGTCGGTATAGGCGGAGGTGTATAGTTTCTCCTCACCGTGCAGGCGCAGGTATACAGTGTCTGTGGTGGTGGCTTCGAAACCGGGGAATCGCTTGCCGGCACTCGTAATCACCCAGGTAACAGCATGGTCCTGAAGCAGCTCCTGCGCCTCGTCCGTAAACCAGGACTTATGCCGCGCCTCCAGTGCAAACACAGGCTGGGGATATTTTTCACGCAGCATGGTGAAGAAATCAGCCGCCACCCCATAGTCGAAATGCAGGCTGCCTGGCAGTTGTACCAACACCGGCCCCAGGCGCTCTCCCATCGCCAGGAAACGGGACATGAATTTCTCCACAGGTTCTTCTGTATCGATGAGTCGGCGGTTATGCGTTACCTCCTGGTGCATTTTGGCTCCAAATTTAAAAGATGCGGGAGTCTCAGTTAGCCACTTCTGGATAGTTTTAGCCATGGTGAAGTGGTAGAAGCTGCTGTTTAGTTCGGTGGTATTGAAGCGCGTGGCATAATAGCCCAGTCGTTCTGCAGATTTAATATCTTCCGGATAAAGGATGCCTTGCCAGCGATAGCTCCAGCCGGAGGTGCCTATGTATAAGTTGTCGTGTTGTGCCATGGTTAAGGCAGTACGTAAGCAGATGGCTGTTTAGTTAATTCCCCGTTTACTTTTATTTGCATTTACCATTCCCTAACTTCAAACAAAACCTACAGGCACAGATGATAAAGAACTACGTGTGACAGTTGTACTGGATATTGATAACCTCTCCAAGCGCTTCGGCTCCATACAGGCCGTGAAGGGGCTCACCCTCCAGGTGGAGCAGGGAAGCATTTATGGCATCTTAGGGCCAAACGGAAGCGGCAAAACCACGTCCCTGGGTATGGTGCTGGACGTGATACAACCCACATCGGGCACCTTTGCATGGTTTGGGCAAGGAATTAACCGAGGCACAAAGCAACGGGTGGGGGCCCTGCTCGAAACGCCAAACTTTTACTCCTACCTCACCGCCCGGAAAAACATGGAAATAGTTGCCGGCATCAAAGGAGTAGGCTACAATAAAATAAACCCTGTACTGCACCTGGTGGGGCTGGAAGAGCGGAAGCATACCACGTTCAAAGGTTTCTCCCTGGGTATGAAACAGCGCCTGGCCATTGCCTCGGCGCTTCTCAACAACCCCGAGGTGCTGGTACTGGACGAGCCGACAAATGGCCTTGATCCGGAGGGAATTGCTGAGATTCGGGAGCTGATACTGCAAATAGCCGCTGAAGGGAAAACCATTATACTGGCCAGCCACCTGCTGGATGAGGTGGAGAAGGTGTGTACCCATGTGGCGGTGCTGCAGGACGGCGTGTTGCGGGCAAAAGGGCCTGTCGATACCATTCTCTCAGCCAAAGACCAGGTTATCATCAATGCGCCGGACATGGCACACCTGCTGGAGGTGCTGCGGCAACTGCCTCTTGTTGAATCTTTTCAGCAGGAGCGGGACCATGTGCGCCTGACACTGCAGGACGGGTTTGGGAGCTTGGATTTGAACAAAGCTATGTTTGAAGCGGGCATTGTGCTGGCACAGCTAACGGTGCGCCGCAAGAGCCTGGAAGCCCAGTTCCTGGAAATCATAAAAAAATAAACGAATGAACTTACTCCGCATAGAGCTGCATAAAATACTGCCTTACCGAACGGTGTGGGTGATTTTGGCTGGGTACGCTATTCTGCTCACGCTTTTTCTGTATGCCAGCAGCCATGTTACCGTAAACGGGCAGCAGTTGGGGGAGAGTATGTACCGCTTGCCTGCGTTCTGGCAGCTCCTCACCTACATTGCCAGCTTCTTCAGCCTGCTTTTCAGTATTCTTGTTATTGTGCTGGTAACAGATGAGTATGCCTACCGGACACTGCGACAGCAGGTGATTGATGGCCTCTCCCGGGCGGACCTGGTGTCGGCCAAGCTGTATGTTATACTGGGTTTTGCAGCGGCAGGCGCTCTCTTTCTATTGCTTCTGGGGCTCTATTTCGGCCTGCTATACAGCATCAACCCTTCTATGGAGGCAGTTTTCAGCCAGATGGATGCCCTCCTATACTATTTTGTCCAGACAGCCGGTTACATGTCGCTGGCAATGGTGTTTGCCTTTCTTATCAGGAAAAGTGGCCTGGCCATCGTGGGGTTTATCGCCTACTCCATCATCATTGAACCGCTTATTCAGTTACGCTTACCGGATGCAATCGACAAATACCTGCCAATGAAAGTGATGGGAAGCCTGACGCCACGGCCCATACAGGAAGTGCTCGACCAAGTGACCACTCCCACGGAACTGCTCTCCCCGGGTTTGGCAGCGCTTGTGACCGTTGTTTACATCGCGGTTTTCTGGCTGCTCAGCTACTATATTCTCAGGCTCCGCGACCTGTAGGCACTGTTACAGGGAATTGAAGTAGTTGATAATGGCGGCCATCTCGTGGGGCTTGTCGTAATCCAGTTTCCGGCTTTTTACGAACTTTTTCACTTGTTTTGATTTTTTCCCGAAGAGCTTGTGCAGGTCCCTTCGCACGTTGCGCAGCGTTACAACCTCTCCATCCGGCAGCAGTACATAGTATAGCTCTTCTATCTGGTCTATGTAATTGCTCCCCATCGGGTAGTAGTAGGGGTTGTTGTAGTAGCCCAGCCTGCTGGCGTAGTGCACATCGCGCCGCACATACCTTTCCCGCATCACCAAGGTAAGCGGCCCCTGGTTCAGTTGCTCAAAAAAGGTGGGTTTTTTAAAATCAGAGTAGTCGCGGCCTAAGTCCCACATCAGTGTCCGGAAAGTATAAGGCCTGTTGCTGGGGTGCTCCTGTGCAACAAAGTACTCTACGTTCACCGGCGAGAAGGCGCTGATTGTGCCATCCTCCTCATTGTGCACGTACACCACTTCCTGTGTCCGGTGATAGGTTAGCGGGCCATAAATAGTGTCTCCTGAAGTGAGCACCACCTTTCCGGCGGGCCACTCCTGCACATCAATTTCGGTACGGTATTGCGCAAATACATCGGGTGAAAAAACCATTACAGCAATCACCACATACACCACCTGCGCAAGCATGGTCAGATTTTCCTTCATGTGGCTACGTATTCTTAAGTTTTACACACCGCAGAAAGCGATTTATTCTGAAAGTGCTCCTTCTTTAGTATACTTCATTCCCGGAAAAGGTTACCTAACACAGTCTCTTTAAGTATTTTAATATACAAACTGCGTATTTATTGTGCCGAAACAAAGGATTTGTGGGACAAGCCATAATACCAGAAACCCCCACCTTCAGGCAAAAAGCAAGGGTGTTCTGGTATCATCAACAGGCAGCTGTACAGAAAGCTTCAGTTTATTGCCAGGTGCTCAAAATTATAGCGACAGTTGCAGCAATGCCAACCAAAGTCCCAATACCTGCGCCTGCCGCTGCTTTCCCTATTTTTCTCTTCTTTGCCTGGTCTTTGTAGCCCTTCACATAGTCTGGGTAAGAGAGCAGTTCCCTGTCTGACACCCTGTTCTGATGAACGTTGGGTGGCGTGAAAGCGAGAACGGCAGAACCTGCTAAGCCATAAGGAAAAATAAGCGCACTGGCTGCGGAGCCCCACAATACGCCTTCTCCTTTGTAGAGTTGTATGGCATCCCGCTTGCCTAACAGGTAAAGTTGATCAGGTGTTAGTGCCGCTGCTGTCACTACTTTATTATCCTGCAGGTTTTCAGAGAATACTTCCTTCGCCCCATTCTCAAACCGTACCATAAACACCTCTGTCTTTGGCAGCCTCAGAACTACTTCTGCTGAGGAATCCGGCTGGTGATACAGAATCTCTTCAAGGGTGATCTCCAGCACCCGCGCCGGTATCTCTTCTCCGTTCACCTTCACTATATAATCCTGTGCAAAGGCATTCTGAAGCAAAAGTGTGAGTAGGATTAAAATTAAATTCCGTTTCATATAGTTGAGCTTTATGTTTGGTTTGTTGATGATGCTGAGTCACTGCCCCCCGGTATGTATGGCCTGGAAAAAGCGGCAGAACCTGGTGAAATCCGGCACTTGAAGGGAAGTGGGGAGGTAACTCAGAAGGAATAAGACACCTAATACTTGCGGGAGTTAAACCCGAACAGCAGGCTGAACCTGGCGCCGTCTTTAGACGGAGCCACTGCAAAGTTCACCGGGAAATTTATGCCCTGGCTCTGGAAATTGGTGCCAACTGCCATTACAAGTCCTGCACCGCTCAGCGACACGTTCGGGCCAATCCCAAACTCGAGCCCCTTTGCGCTCCTTACTCCTACCAATCCGCTCAGGCTAGGCAAAAATTTTCCCTGCTCCAGCCCTCCCACGAGTGGCACAAATTCAAACAGACCGGACACGCCACTGTCTAATGTGAAGATCCGTGTCTCGAACTGCCACCCAAACTGCGTCATGAAAGGATTTACATCTGTGTGAAACTCATCTTTGATGTTATCGGCATACCGCTGGCTCAGAACAGTAAACCCTAGCCGTG
This sequence comes from Pontibacter toksunensis, assembly GCF_042686245.1. Classification (NCBI taxonomy): domain Bacteria; kingdom Pseudomonadati; phylum Bacteroidota; class Cytophagia; order Cytophagales; family Hymenobacteraceae; genus Pontibacter; species Pontibacter toksunensis. Next base: position 180,914 of record NZ_JBHUOX010000011.1, read on the forward strand.
GCCCCGACAGTTTCAGGACCTGCTGTTCCTGTGGCACCTGCACCGGCGAATAGGCCGGAAGACCTGCATCAGACCTTGCTGCCTCATTGAACACTTCTTTTGTGCCGTTTTCATACTTAATCATGAACACGCCGGCTTTCGATACAGAGATCAAAGGGCCCTGCAGGTTATCGAAGCGCCTGTACTTAATTTGTGTCGGTGTAATTTCCTCCACTTTCACCTGTAGTTCGTCGCCGTTCCGCTTCACCAGAACATCCTGCGCCTGGCAGAGGACAAAGGAACACATGGCACTCAAGGTTAGTAATAGCTTTTTCATGTCTGTAGGACGTTAGGTTTGTGTTTTAAGATTTTGTGTTATTTCTTGTGATAAAGGTAGATAGGGGCCAGGAGCAGGCAAAGCGTGTTTTAAGAAATATGAGACTTTCATATATGATATTATATTATTACATTTATATGATTTACAGCTATTTACAAGTCTATAATCAGACTTTATAAAAGCAAAGGTTTACCTTAAAGAGTAGTACCCAACGCTTAACAGCCTGCTGCGCAAAATATGGATGACCTGAAGATTACCCTCGACACACTCTCGGATGACGATAAGCGGGAACTGGCTGTGTTTATACAGCGGGAAAAAAAGAAAAAACACCGGAAGGATTTAGAGTTATTTCAGCTCCTGCAACAGAAGAAAAACTATAAGCCGGAGCAGCTAATACAGCGCCTGTACCCGGAGGATCCGAATCCGGTGGCGTATTATGCCCTTCGCAAGCGGCTCATGCGTCACATTACCAATTTTATACTGCTCAAGCGCGTAGAGCAGGATATTACGGCCGCCTCTCCGATTATGGGAATGCTGTCGCTGGCGCACTACTTGTTCGATATGCGGGCAGACAAATTATCCTGGACTTACCTGCGCAAGGCGGAGAAACTGGCCATTACGAACGAGCAGTTCGATTTGCTGAACATGGTGTACAATCTTCAGATTGAGAAAGCAGATAGTGAGTATGCTGACAGCGTGGAAGAGATAATCTGCAAACGCAACCAGAACAAGCTGGCAGCCGACGAGGAAGAACGGGCAAACATTGCCAGCAGTATTATTAAGCACCGCCTGCAGGCCGTGCGCCGCCAGGGCAGCGACCTCCATTTCAACAACATCATACAGGAGGTACTGAAAGCATACGGGCTCACAGAGGCGGTAAGCAAGCGTCCTTCTCTCCTTTACAAGCTGCTCTCCATTGCCCGCAGCGCCGTATTGGCCCGTAAAGACTTTATTTCTTTTGAACCCTACATCATTGCCCAGTACCACGAGGCCGAACAGAAATATGGTGGCTTCAAAAAGGCACACCAGTACTATAAGGCAAGCCTGCTGTACATGATTGCCCATGTGCTGTACCGTAATAAGAAGTTTCGTGAATCGATGCACTACCTGGGGCTGCTGCACGAGAGCATCAGCGGGGAAGGAAAAAGCCATCATGCACTTTTTTACCCGCGTTATACCTTTCTGATGGTTGCCAACCTGGTGTTCCTGTTCCGGATACAGGAAGCCATTGAGTTAATGGAAAACCTGCTCTATAAAAACACAGCAATTCTCGGCACAAAGGACCTGCTAACGGCCCAGTTAGGGTTAGGCTTTAACTATTTTGCACAGGGTGCTTTTTCTAAAGCGAATAAAGTGCTCCTGAACATCAACCATTCAGATAAGTGGTGCGAAGGCAAAATGGGACGTGAGTGGACGCTCAAGAAGAACCTGGGCGAGCTTATTATACAATATGAACTAGGCAACGAGGATTTGGTACTGAACAGGATTCGGGCGTTTGAGCGCAACTACAGAACACTTCTGCAGGAACCTGCTTATAGAAATGTGAAACACTACCTGCAGCTTATCAAGCACATGATTGACTTTCCGGAGGAGGTATACCGCCCTGAGTTTGTGCAGAGCGTGGAGAACACACTGGAATTCTCATCTTTTGAAGACACCGACATTCAAGCCATGAGCTTTTATGCCTGGTTAAAATCCAAGATGCTGCGGCGCCCATACTACGATGTGCTGCTGGAACTGGCCCAGACAAAAGGCTGACCTGCTGATGGCCAGACAGCAGTAAGACCATCAGCAGGACCTTTTAAAGAAAAAACCCTGAGCAGAAGCTTTTTGCTTTCTGCCCAGGATTCAGACTATTTATGATTCGGATTGGTTTGATGCTTTATCGTGGTGCTCTTTAGAATCTCGTGGCCCAGCTTATCTCTTTTTGTGGTCAGGTAGCGCTGGTTATGCTCGTTTGGGAAAATCTCAATCGGCACACGGTCTACAATCTCAAGCCCATAACCCATCAGGCCAGAACGCTTTTTCGGATTATTGGAGATTAGCCTCATCTTCGTCACACCTAGGTCACGCAGAATCTGGGCTCCCACGCCGTAGTCGCGCTCATCCATACCAAAGCCAAGCTCCAGGTTTGCCTCAACCGTATCCAGCCCCTGCTCCTGCAGTTTATATGCTTTCAGCTTGTTGATAAGGCCAATACCACGGCCCTCCTGGTTCATATAGACCACTACTCCTTTGCCTTCTTTCTCAATCATGCGCATGGCCTCGTGCAGTTGCGGCCCGCAGTCGCAGCGGCAGGAGCCGAAGATATCGCCGGTTACGCAGGAAGAATGCACCCGCACCAGAATAGGCTCACCATCTTCCCAGGTGCCTTTGACCAGCGCCAGGTGCTTGGCACCGGTGCTGAGTTGTGTGAAAGCGTATAAATCAAAGTCACCATAGTCCGTGGGCATCTGCACTGCTATTTCACGCTCAATCAGGCTTTCTTTCTGCAGCCGGTACTTAATCAGGTCTTTGATGGAAACTAACTTCAGGTGAAAGCGCTCAGCCACCCGGAAAAGGTCAGGCAGACGGGCCATTGTGCCATCCTCGTTCATGATTTCCACCAGAACGCCAGCCGGTGCCAGTCCGGCCAGACGTGCCAGGTCTACTGCTGCTTCGGTGTGGCCGGAACGGCGCAGCACACCTTCTCTTTTCGCTTTTAGCGGAAAAATGTGGCCCGGCTTACCAAGCGAGTGCGGATCTGTAGTCGGGTCGACCAGTGCCTGAATGGTTTTGGCGCGGTCGGAGGCGGAAATACCTGTCGTGCAGCCGTGTCCGATTAAATCCACTGACACGGTAAACGGTGTGGCGTGCAGGGCAGTGTTACGGCCCACCATCAGTTCCAGCCCCAGCTCATCGCAACGTTCTTCTGTGAGCGGCGCACAAATAAGTCCCCGGCCATGAGTCGCCATAAAATTGACGATCTCCGGCGTAATTTTTTCGGCAGCACAAACAAAGTCGCCTTCGTTTTCGCGGTCATCGTCGTCTACCACAATCACCACTTTGCCCTGCCTTATATCTTCTATAGCAGACTCAATAGAGTCTAATGGCCTGCTATCATTGTTCGTATTGGATTCCATATCATTCTGTTGTGCCTGCGCTGCCTGCGTAGCAGCCCCGGCTGTTAATCCTTTAAAGCCCTGCAAAATTAAAAAGTTTACACGGCTTTCCCCTTTTTATTTAGACAACAGTTTTGTAAAGGATTTAGTTGAAGCTGCTGTGAAGTAAAGGCAAGGGCGAAGACCTCGCAGCGTGCGCAGCTCCTGCGAGCGTCTGGTACGATGTAGCTGTTGCTCAAGTAATAGTTCTCTAGCCTCCCTTGGTCTTTTCTTTCAGGAAGTGAAGAGACAGATCTATGCTGCTGAAACATGCTTTAAGCTAAAGCCTCTGGTTCAGACGCTCGCAGGAGCTGCGCACGCTGCGAGGTCTTTTGAGAGCGACCATTGAAAGTAAAGCTTTCTCTCCTGTTCTAAGGAGAGGGCTGGGGAGAGGTTATCTGTTCACCACGATCCCCAGCATATCGCCCAACTGGCAGTGCAGGGTTTTAAGGTTGCGGATAAAAGTGAGCTGCTGAATCTGCTCCTGTGGGTCGGTGACGAGGCGCAGCTTTTCCATTTCACCTTTTATCATCAGCTCCACATTGCGCCACTTCAGGCGCAACACGGCGCGCTCGGCACCATAGGGCAGCAGGTCTAATTCAGTAGGCACAAAGATCTGGTGCGTTTCCCAGTTATGGCTCAGCTCGTGCGGATCAGAGAGCAGGTTAGTGGCTTCAGTGCGTATCTCCTGGTCAGGGTGATGGATAAAATCTTCTGCTGTGGCCATGGTCCCTTCGCAGAGCTTCTCTTTGATCAGCTCCATCAGGCGGGCGTAAAGTGGTGTCCGGAACTCCACATCCTCCAATTGCTCCAGCATATACTGGCAGGTGTTCAGGCCTTCCTCCAGCACGCGGTCGGGATAGTTAAGCAGCATGCGCACAATTTCACGCTCATACCGCTTTAGCACGTCCAAATCCGACACCGGCTTTTCCGGCTCAGGCTCTGCAACAGGAGGGGCCATAAAATGCTCAGGCCCACCCTGCTGCTTTGGTTGCTGGCGGTCCTGCAGCTGCATTTTGTTGTACTCCGAGATCAGCACCTGCTCATCAATATCGAAGATAAGGCTGCAGCTGCGGAAGAAGACAGTACGCTTAATGGAATCCGGAATCTTGGCGATGGAGGCTACAATCTCGCGTATAGCCTCAGCCTTTTTTACCGGGCTGCCCTTGGCTTCGGCAGCATATAAGCTGGTTTTGAAGGATATAAAATCCTGCGCGTGCTCTTTTATATAGGCTTTAAAAGCCGTGTCGCCCACTTTCTGGATATAAGAATCCGGGTCCTCCCCTTCCGGGAACGTCACCACGTCCACGTTCAGGCCGCTTTCAAGAATCAGGTCAATACCACGCAGCGAAGCTTTAATACCAGCCGCATCGCCATCGTATAATACTGTGATGTTTTCGGTATAGCGGGCAATCAGCTTTATCTGGCCTTCAGTGAGGGAGGTACCTGACGAAGCCACTACATTCTCGATGCCACCCTGGTGCAGCGACAGCACATCAAGGTAACCCTCCACCATGTAGCACATATCCTGCATCCGGATAGCCTGCTTCGCCTGGAAAAGGCCATACAGCACATTGCTCTTGTGGTATATATCAGACTCCGGGGAGTTAAGGTACTTCGGGCTTTTCTTGTCGTTCGTCTTCAGCGTGCGGGCACCAAAACCCACCACGCGCCCCGACACATTGTGAATCGGAAACATGACACGGCCCCGGAAACGGTCATACTTCTTGCCGTCTTCTTTTGCAATAGTCAGGCCGGTCGCCTCCAGGTATTTCTGCTGATACCCTGCCTTCAGCGCAGCGTCCGTTAAATCTGTCCACTCATCAACGCTGTAGCCTAGTTCAAACTTTTTGATGGTATTAGCACTCATACCCCTCTGCTTCAGGTAGGACATACCAATGCCGCCCTGCTCGTGCGAATGAAGATTTTGCTGGAAGTGCTTGTTCGCGAAATCAGAGACGATAAAAAGACTGTCTTTTTCGCTCTGCTCCTTCGCATACTCCGGGTTCGGGTTGTCCTCCGGCACCTCAATGTGGTACTTCTTCGCCAGGTATTTAATGGCCTCCGGAAAACTGGTGCCCTCCACATCCATAATGAACTGCACCGAGTTGCCTGCCTTGCCACAACCGAAGCATTTGTAAATGCCCTTCGCCGGAGATACGGAAAAAGATGGAGACTTCTCGTGGTGGAAAGGGCAGCAGGCCCACATGTTCTGCCCCTTCTTTTTCAGCGACACAAAGTCACCGACCACTTCCGTAATATCAGCTTGGGCTAAAACTTGGTCAACAGTTGTTTGCGGGATCAGGGACATGGGCAAAGGTATTAGCGGAAGACAAAGATAAGAGTTTCGCTAATTCTGAAAACTGTTTCTGAATAACAAATGGTAGTCTGCCTAAACTCCCGTAGGTTCAGCATATCCAGTGACATCAAACCTACAGTTGCATAGAATGACTCTGTGCTCTCTAGGCCTAGAGGCCTCGTCTTCGGGCATCGCGCTGTGTAACTGAAGCTGCCTCCGCTCTGCTCCGGCTGCCTCGCTGACGCTCAGCACCGCAACATTTACAAGGCGCTCAACCCAAAGACTGGAAACATTTTCACTTCATGCAAACAGAGAAATGGATATGGTTCTTTAGAAGGAGCTTGATTTGAATGGGTAAAGAAAATACAAGTGGTGTAAAATATTAAACAGGCTGTTGCTGGTCAAAAGACGCAGCAATGACGATTTGTTTCTCCATAGGTTTCTTCAGGAACTGATGGTTTTAACTCTATATTCAAACATCCATAATTCAATCTTTCAACATCTCCTCATAAAGCCTCTTGTTTTCGGAATCAAAGCACACAAACACCACCCGCTGCAGGCTGGTATCGTGTTGCTGCAGGTAATCTTTTACCGTCTGCACTGCTACCTGAGCGGCTTTGTCTTTGGGGTAACCGTACACGCCGGTGCTGATGTTGGGGAAGGCGATGCTTTGCAGTTGCTTTTCCGTGGCAAGCCGGAGACTGTTCTTGTAGCAGTTAGCCAGCAGTGCCGGCTCATCTTTACTGCCTCCATGCCAAATCGGTCCAACGGTATGAATGACATACCTGGCAGGCAAGTTCCCGCCTGTCGTTATAACAGCTTCGCCGGTGGGGCAACCACCCTGACGTGCTCTTATCTGCTTACATTCTTCCAGAATAGCGGGTCCGCCTGCTCTGTGGATGGCGCCGTCTACACCGCCACCGCCTAAAAGGCTGCTGTTGGCAGCATTCACAATAGCGTCCGTTTCTACTTTGGTAATGTCCCCCTGTTGTAAATCTATTTTAGTATCTGCCATAGCTTTGCATTTCTTTCCACTACGGCAAAGAAACCTTAAAGGCGAAAGGCTATAGCTGAAGAAGGAGTTGAACTAAATGATGAGCCGCTGCTTTGCAGTAGCTTTAGCAGAGATGGGTGTAGCCGTAGCAGGCAGAGTCGGTGCGTCGACTAGCTCTTCCTGTTCTCCAGGTTTGGTCGCTTTCTTATTTTCAGCACCTCCCAATTCTAAGCAGAAGGTAAGGGCCAGAATAGCAAGGAATAGCAGGAAAAGGCTGCCAAATCCCTCTGTGTTTTCTTTTTCCATAGCTACATAAGGTTGTAAGGGTTGCGTTCAAACAGAAGATTCAAATTTGCCTTCAACCGTTGCATCAGCAGGTAACATAATTTACTGAAATTCAAAGGAAAACTAATACGATGCGTGGCTTGTTGCACTCTAAAGGCCTTCGCTTATGATTAGCGGTTTTTCGTTTGTATCTTTGCGGGGCGAAATGCAATGCTTTATACTATGGCTATTACAAAAGAAGATATATTAAAAGCACTCAGCTATGTAGAGGAGCCTGATTTAGGCAAAGACCTCGTGACGCTGAACATGATAGAGAACGTGCAAGTAGACGGCAAGAGCGTAAGTTTCACCGTAATACTGACAACTCCCGCCTGTCCGCTGAAAGACCTTATCCGGAATGCCTGCGTTACCGCCATCCATACCATGGTGGACAAAGAGGCTGACGTAACCGTGAACATGACCTCACGCGTTACCTCCGGCCGTGGCGATACTTCAGAAGTTTTAAAAGGTGTGAAAAACATTATTGCCATTGCCTCCGGTAAAGGCGGTGTGGGTAAATCAACCGTCACCACGAACCTTGCCCTTGCCCTGGCCCAGTCCGGCGCAAGGGTAGGTCTGATTGATGCTGACATCTCCGGCCCGTCTATCCCAACCATGTTTGGGGTTGAGCAGCAGCGCCCGAGCATGGTACAGGGCGACCATGGTAAGAACTATATTATGCCGGTGGAGAAGTATGGCGTTAAGATGATGTCCATCGGATTCCTGACACCAGCCGACGGTGCTGTGGTCTGGCGCGGCCCGATGGCCAGTTCTGCCCTGCGCCAGTTCATTTCTGATGTGGAGTGGGGTGAGTTGGACTACCTCCTGCTGGACCTGCCTCCAGGCACCTCTGATATTCATCTGACTATGGTGCAGGCGCTGCCTGTAACTGGTGCTGTTATCGTAACGACGCCGCAAAAAGTGGCGCTGGCTGATGCAGTGCGTGGCCTGCAGATGTTCCGGCAGCCCCAGATAAACGTGCCGGTGCTTGGTGTAGTGGAGAATATGGCTTACTTTACGCCTGCTGAGCTCCCTGAGAATAAATATTATATCTTTGGAGAAGGTGGTGGCAAAGCCCTTGCTCAAAAATATGAAGTGGCACTCTTAGGCCAGGTGCCAATTGTGCAAAGCATTCGTGAGAGCGGCGATTCCGGAACTCCTGTGGTTTTAGAGAACGATTCTCCGGCTTCCCGTGTTTTCAGGGAGGTAGCACAGGCTGTGGCGCAACAAGTATCTGTCCGTAACGCCACACTGGGCAAAACGAAACCTGTAGAAATTAAAAGCTAAGATAATGGCAGTCACAAATGTAGATCAAGATTTCATGCTCCGGGTAGAGGGTGCCCTCGACCAGATCAGACCTTACCTCGAAGCTGACGGCGGCAATGTAAAAGTGCTGGAGATAACCGAGGATATGGTATTAAAGCTGGAATTGCTGGGCGCATGCGGTACCTGCCCTATGTCTACCATGACATTGAAAGCCGGTGTGGAGCAGTCTGTACTGAGGGCTATCCCGGAGATAAAATCCGTGGAAGCCGTAAATGTAACGCCGTTATCAGTTTAATAAGAGTTTACATTGTAAGACTTTATTAGAAGTTTATATGAAGAGCGGGTGTGGTTAAACCACACCCGCTCTTTTATTTTCGGACCTGTACTTTTTAGCTGATGCTAATTAGAATCGATAAAGAAGCAAGTTTTAGGCTGCTGCAGACTTCCCTCCTAAGACAAGGAGAGGCAGAGGGGTGGTTGACCCGGCGGCACAGGACAGGAGAATAGCTCCGAAACCAGTTTATTTAACAAGCTCACAAATTACCGCCCATCTACTTACTCCCGCTCCTTAAAAAGAGGCGATAAAGATGCTTTTATAGAAACAGCTCCGGTTTACTCTTTTCCTTACAGGGCAAAAAAGCTATATTTACAGAAACCCTGATGCACGGACAAGATGATCAAAGCCAACGATCCGGACCTACACTCCTGGATAGAAATAGCCCCTGACAGTAATTTCCCAATTCAGAACCTTCCATTTGGTATCTTCACCACTCCCGATCGGGACCCGCGTGTGGGAGTGGCCATCGGGGAGTATATTCTGGATTTGTGCGTGCTGGGGCAGCAGGATTTCTTTGTTCTGATTGACATGGACCCCAACGTATTTCACCGCCCTTACCTGAATGACTTCATCGCCTTAGGGAAGCCTGTTTGGCGGGCGGTACGCAACCGTGTATCAGAACTCCTCCAGAACAACAACTCGGAAATCAGCGGCAACAGCAATTTAATCAGAGAATGCCTGGTAAGGCAGGATGAGGCTGAGCTGCTGATGCCGGTAAGGGTGCAAAACTACACAGACTTTTACAGCAGTATGGAGCATGCAACCAACGTGGGTTCCATGTTCCGGGACCCGGAGAATGCGCTGCTGCCAAACTGGAAGCACCTCCCCGTTGGCTACCATGGCCGTGCCTCCTCTATTGTGGTGTCTGGCACGGATGTTTACAGGCCAAAGGGCCAGACAAAAGCGCCTGATGCGCCCTCTCCTACTTTTGGTCCCACCCAACAGCTGGATTTTGAACTGGAGGTAGCCTTTATTACAGGTAAAGAAAGCCATCTTGGAGAAGCCATCACTACCTATGAGGCGGAGGATTATATTTTTGGGCTCGTACTTTTCAACGACTGGTCGGCACGGGATATACAGATGTGGGAGTATGTGCCGCTGGGGCCTTTCCTGGCTAAAAGCTTTGCCTCTTCTGTCTCGCCGTGGGTCGTGATGCTGGATGCACTGGAGCCATTCCGCGTGAAGGGACCGGAGCAAAACCCAAAGCCACTGCCCTACCTGGAGGTACTGGGCAGCCGCAACTTTGATATAAAACTGGAGGTGCTGCTACAGCCGGAAAACGGTATAGAGAACAGCATCAGCCGCTCTAACTCTAAATACCTTTACTGGAACATAAACCAGCAACTGGCGCATCAGAGCAGCAACGGCTGCAACATTCAGGTGGGCGACCTGTATGCCTCCGGCACCATCAGCGGCCCCGACAAGTCCTCATATGGTTCTATGCTAGAGCTGACATGGCGTGGCACACAACCACTGCAGTTATCAGACAATTCCACACGCCAGTTTATCAATGATTATGACACTGTTATCATGCGCGCATACGGAGAGCACAACGGCATCCGGATAGGTTTTGGAGAAGTGAGAACTAAGGTACTGCCAGCTTTATAGGCTCAGGGGGTAATAAACAGGCAGCAGGCACAGTGATTTTTCGCTCAGGTAATATAGGGAGCGTCTTCAAAGTAAGATGAAGGCTAATGTGCCTGCTTTGGTTTGGTTTATGATCCCCTGTTAAAGAAAAGCAGTTTTAAAAATATTGGCGCTATTAACAGGCTGATAAGGCTAGCCGCAACTATCGCTATAATGAGGTTCCAGAAGTCGCCTTTCACACCCATGACTTCTTCAAGGTTTAAGCCGGCAGAAAACCTGATACCAACTATAGCCAGCATCAAGAAAACTACTAATGGCCAGTATGCTTTTGTCCTCTTTGATTTTTCTGCAACAACAGGCTCTGCTGGCAACCTCATAATAGCATACAAAACCACCACCACCCCTATCGCTGAGCTCAGCAAATTCAGGAAATAAAAGAGCGGTACCGAAAAGACACTCAAGCTGGTATGTTCTCCCAGCAGCGCAAGCTGGTTTTCACCCGGTCCGTTTTTATGGGTAAAACCATCCCAGATAATATGTGTAGTAGCTCCGATGATGATAGAAGTAATGATGATGAAGTAGTGCTCCGTGAAATGCACTTTCCAATCCAGTTTCTTGAACCTGGCTACTCTTCTCCTCATAAAGCCAGGAAGATTATCTATCAAAGGGTCCCGCACGACCAGGTGAAATACAAAAGACAGCATAATACCCAAAGGAAGGCAGAACCAGAAAATAGCACCCCAGGTATGGCTGTAGCTGTTTCCGCCTTCCATGCTCAGGAACTTCTCAAAATCAGGTGCCATGCTCCCAATCACCAATCCCGTTAAAGAAGTGCACCTCTTTGGTAAATACTTAAATGGTAAGACAGCAGCAGGATGGGCAAAGGTAAAAGGCATTCTCTAATGGAATAAATGTACTGATGCTGTTGAAATACTGTACCTGCGGCATAATGGTTATCAGGAGGAAACAATGTGATGTACCTTTATGAGGATTTCCCTCAGCTTCTTCTCATCTACAAGCAGACTCTCTTTTATTTTTGAATTTGCGTACATTAGGGCTATGTCAGTTAAAACCATTGATCCACAGCAGGCACAGGCCTCAGAACTTTATGCCCTCATGTCTGGAGCCGTTGCACCACGACCTATTGCCTTTGCCAGCACCACCGATACAGCAGGTAATGTAAACCTCAGCCCCTTCAGTTTTTTTAACCTTTTCAGCGCGAAACCTCCTATTCTGGTTTTTTCCCCTTTAAGCCGGATGCGCGACAACAGCAGCAAGCATACCCTGGAGAATGTGCTTGCCACCAAAGAAGTTGTTATCAATATTGGCAACTATGACTTGGTGGAGCAAATGTCACTGGCCAGCACAGAGTATGATCTGGGAGTGAATGAATTTATTAAATCCGGATTGACACCCGCAGCATCCGAACGGGTAAAGCCGCCGCGTGTACAGGAGGCGCCGGTGGCTTTTGAGTGCAGGGTGAACGATGTGATAAAACTTGGTGCAGAAGGCGGCGCCGGCAACCTGGTGCTTTGTGAGGTCCTGCTGATGCACGTGAACGAAAACATTTTAGAAGAAAACGGGAAAATTGATTCTGTTAAACTGAATGCCGTGGCCCGCATGGGTGGAGACGATTACCTTCATGCCATTCCGGAATCTATTTTTAAGCTACCAAAGCCCAACCGCAACAAAGGAATGGGCGTTGACCAAATCCCCGACTTTATCCGCAACAGCAGCATCCTGACCGGCAGCAACTTAGGCCGCCTGGGCAACACAGAGAAAATGCCCACAGATGAAGAAGTAACAGCTTTCCAGTCAGACCCGCTGGTGTCATACATCCTCACAAAGTACCGGCATGACCCGGCAAAGCAGCGGAAGGAACTGGAAGTATTGGGTAAAAAGCTGCTGGAAGATAATCAGGTAGCACAGGCATGGAAGGTACTGTTGCTAATGGGGCTGTGAGTCTACCCCTTAAGGTTCAGCCTACGGATTACGACAAAGCTTTTTCTGCTATGGCGCTCCCGATTCTGCCACTGCCGTCTTCAAACAGGTGAAGGGTTTCAATTTATATGAGCAACCGCCGACCTGACAGGGGCTTTGCTGGTCTCATTGCCTCTTCCGAGTGCTGTATGATTGAACCATTGCATGAACCTGTTCTAATTTCATCCGGTATGCGAGAAGAAGGAGCTTCAAAAATTGGCTCATATATACTTAAATGCGCTAAGGCAGGAAATGTTGGCCTGCCTCGTGCCTACTTGGCTCGGCTTTGTGCCAACCTACCGGGACAGGCTGATACAGCCGGTCTTGAAGTGCTGCGGCAGCGATTACCTGCGCATTATATACGGCCCGGAGTACAACCTGGACAAAACCCGGAGCACCTAAAACAGCGCTACACCAAGGCAAAGCGCGAACGCCTATGCGGGACAGAAGCATTTACTTCAAGCCAATCCCTAAACGTTTTATAAGCGATGTAGCGCAGCGATTTCATTTGTTAATTTCCCTGATATTCACGGCATAGGCCATTTGTGGATTTTTAACGAGCAATAAATCGATATCCTCCTGACTAAACCCACTTTTCTTCAAGGCCGGAATCAGATGTTCGAATATATCAGTATAACCGCGATAGTTTCCGCCGTTTTCCTGTTCTGGATCATACCACCCCGCATCATGGGATATCAACGCTTTATGAAGCACATTTTCCTTTTTCAATTTTGTTAAAAGCTCTACACACCAATCAATCCCACCAGGTTTACCAGAACTGTCTTTATTCACATTATCCAGCGAAATCCATGCACCTTGTTTTGCGGCTTTGATATACCCTTCAAAAGTACCGTGCTGCGCATGCGTCCACACGAAGGCTTCAGGAGAAACCCCCTCCCCTTTCAGTATCTCCAATTGCGCAAATGCCGGGCCATCGGTGCCAGTATGTGAAACAACGGTCAGTCCTGTTGCCTTGTGCGTAATTGCTGCTGCCTTGACAATTTTCACATGCATCGGCGACAAGGTGTCTTTCCAATCAACTGATATTTTGATAAAGCCCGGGTATACACCCGAACCATCAATTCCATTGTTGAATTCACCGATCCAAACTTTGGCAATAGCTTCAGCAGTTTCGCCTAAAGCGTGTGCAGGAACATACTTATTGTCTCCTACACCATAATAGCCTGTGTTGGTAACGATATTCACTCCGGTTTTTTCAGAGAGCTGTCTAAGCAATAAAGGATCGCGGCCTAAATAGGCAGGGGTGCAGTCAAAAAATGTGTTCACGCCTTTCTGTTTGGCTTCCATTAAAAAAGGAAGCGCCTTTTCAATCACCTCCGATTTTTCCCAACGATGGGCTCCAGTGCTGTCAGCTCCAATAAAGTCGACCAGTACATGCTCGTGGATCAAGGTGATTCCCATTTCTTCAACAGGTATCTCGCCTGTTACGGTGACAAGTTTCCCTTGCTTCAGATTTTGGGAGCAGCCTGTCGCAAAAAGGATTGCAACCAGATAAACGATTGATTTGCTCATAACACTGGATTTTAGTGGCAAAGAAACTATTAGTTAAAGAATAAAGCTTTGTTAGGTCTTCATGCATCATTTCCAAAAGATACATTATTTGATGTTAGCAAAACGTACAACTTTGCATTACTGCCGGACAGCGGTAAACATGGGCCATGTTAAAAATAAGCTTCCAAAGACTTAATTTAAGCAAAATCGGTTTGACAAAATATTCCGAACTTAACGACGGCAAAGGCTTGCCTGGCAGCTTGTCCGGCACTGCGACTTGCGGGAGGACCAGGCCTCCTCAGGCCTCAGCCATCTTAGCGGAGCGCTATGTTTAGGATATTATCTAAACTACTTTTCTGCCTTGGTTCAATATGATGCCCTTTGTTATCTGTATTCTCACCCTCAGGAACAGCAGTTGCTGATGAACTATTCGGTAGGGTAATAGTTCAAAAATAGCAAGGATGAAAGATAGCAGGCGTTATAGAACAAGAAAGGCTCCTCATCCCGAGGAACCTTTCTTGTTCTTGATCAGTAAGCTGCTTTATGTTAAGCATGACTACAGTTACAACTGCTTGATGATAGCCGTTCCAGGATAATGGCTAAACCTTTAGTGTCATGCAGGGCAGGAAGGTCCTTTGATAATGAGAATTAACTCTCTTCTCACTCCAGGAGCATGATGTGCCGAAGCATAATTTATACCGTCGTGCGCCTGTGTGTACAACTTACCCTGTGTACGCAAAAAAGGAAGCTTGTAAACTGATTCGCACTTTTTGTTTGCTGCCTTTCAGCAGTTTAGTTTTTGAGCACCTTCACAGTTCCGCTGATATCGTTTCCGGTTAGCTTGAAGATATACATGCCGTTTCTCACGGACTTGAGCGGCAGGGCCAGCTCGTTCAGTCCCGCCTGCAGTTCTACGTTGCCAGTGTGTACCAACCGGCCCCGCATGTCGAACAGCTGCAGCGAGGCATGGCCGCTCGTACAGGAGATAGTAAAGGTAGTCTCGCCGCTTGTTAGACACGCACAGGTGGAGAACAACGTAGGCTAACTGGGCGAAAAGAACTCCCTCAAAAAAGCACTTGAAGATAAGTTCTGAATCCAAGCCTTGCGCCATCCGATAAACCCGCCCCTCAGGGAGATGATTGGTTAGTAAGAAGTGTAAACTTACAAATTAGTTTCGTTCTTCCAGCATGCAGCCGCAACGGTTGTATCGCTATTCCGGGGAGAAAAGGCCTGCTTTTACCGCCCAACTGAACTCAAAGCACGTCCTCCTCTGAAGCGACTGCACCTCAGGCTCCGCTACCTGGTAGCCCTGTCGGCTGCCACGCAAAGGAAGGCTGTCGCGTAGGCAGCCAGTGACAGGCGGAGCATAAGGTCCACCGGTGGCGAAGGCTCTGCGAAAAAAAGGGCGGCAGCGGTTATCGAAAACAGCAGGATGGCAAAGAGGTGCAGTTCCACTGCCGCTTTCAGCAGGGTTCTCTCCCTTCTTGGCCTCGGTTTCTTTGCAATGTAGAGCAGCATGGTCTGTTAGCTTCTTTTCTCCGGAACTTCTTTCTCAGACTTATTCTCTATGGAGTTCACCAGTGCTGATAGCAGCAGGCAGAATAGCAGGGCGTAGTTCATCAGTGTCGTTTAGGTACAGCAACTGTATACTGATGTTGCAACATAAAGTTCTAATTTTTGGCAGAATATGTCTATTGTTTCTTAATGAAGCCATAGGTACAACAAAAGACTGCTGTTATGGCATTCTCCGGTTTCAGGAGGCAGCAACTCTGCTGCGCCGGGAATGGCATGTTCATCTTCGCCTGACTGAGAACCAACGTTTCGTTGCCCTTCCGCTGTGGCAGGCGGATGGCGAGGGTGAGTTGGAATAAATATTAACATATGCTAATATTGCACTGCATAAAAGCAATCCCGCATGAGACGCAGCACTTCCTCCCGCCAGGTAGATGAATATGTAGCATCGCTGGCACCTGAGAAGCAGGAGTTGGCAAGAGAGGTGCGTCGCATCGTGGCCGACTCTGCCGCGCACCTGCAGGAAACCATTCGCTGGGAGAGTGCCTGCTACTTTTTCCGTGGCCCCGTCTGCTACTTCGCCCCCTCGCGCGGCGGCATCCACTTCGGCTTTTTCCGCGGCAAGGAGCTCTCTGACCCGAAGCGCCGTCTTGTTACCCGCAACGGGAAGCACCCACACATAAAAGTGCGCTCTTTGCAGGACATTGATGAGGGTTACTTCGTGGGCCTGATACGCGAGGCGGTGCTGCTGAACCAGAGCTAACGGCCCTGCAGCGGGGCAGGCCCTAGTGAAACTGCACCCTTATCTGCACCCGCTCAGCATCAGGCTCTGTGGCCGGAAGCACGCTGACCTTCTCTCTCTCGTCAAAATACTGGGCAAGCCCTTTGATGATGCCGATGGCGAAGCCCGCCATCCTGCGCCTGGAGTGATAGTCGAGGATGAGCATGTTCCTGCCCACTCTGGAGACATGCAGCGGAGGCGGATTGGCGGCATCGTTCTCCTTCTTTATGCCCCTGTGCATGTGCGAACCGACGTGCAGCAGCATCTCCTGCGTTTTCCAGGAGGGATCAATGAAGCGCTTGAACACCAGCAGCAGGTCCGGCACCAGGAACTCCCCAAAATTCTCCTGGAAAACGGCGTCAGGCAGGCCCTGAGAACGGGCAGCGGCTGACATGATGGTGAACAGCTCCTTAATAGGGTACACCTCGTTCATCTGGTAAGGCACACGGTTGCCCAGCCCTACCTCCTCCAGGATGTTGACCCAGGTATTGTAGTTGTGCCTGTACTCCACGAACCGCTTCAGAAAAACGAAGATGGACCCGTGCATGGTGTCACCTGCTAAAGAATGCATGCTGATTCTGTTTAGTCGATATGATAGCAAGAAAACCCCAAATTTAAAGAATATCTCCTGTTGTGGTGAAAGCTGCTTATGAATAAAATTTTTGTTTTGAATTATACCCTGTATAAGCCCTTATTTATTAATGTGTTTGTTCCGAAGACAAGACGGTCCTTTGGTACTTTTGCTATCCCGTACTTTCCTCACGCAAGTGGGCCAGGCAGTGGCTCCTGCAGCCTGTACGAGGAATTATTTACTGATTCAAGTACCTTTGCCCGATGGACTTTAAGAGAAGAAGACTGGCGTTAACCCTTCGGAACCAGCTGAACTATCCCCTGCAGTTCAATCCTTTTGTGTTCAGTAAAATCTTTCTGCTGTGGGGGCCATTGGTCTAGTAGGCGGCGTGATAGCAGGGTTATACTGGTTTGTGCTGGAGGGCCTGCTGCATTTCCTGGCCCAGTTCAAGGGGCTGTACGTGATACCGTTGATGGCAGTGGCGGGCTTACTGGCAGGCCTGATTATCTATTCCCTTGGAGACCTGGGCGAGATGGATTTGATTGTGAACAATGCCCGTTTTAAGGGTGG
The DNA here is from genome assembly GCF_042686245.1 of Pontibacter toksunensis. Lineage (NCBI taxonomy): Bacteria > Pseudomonadati > Bacteroidota > Cytophagia > Cytophagales > Hymenobacteraceae > Pontibacter > Pontibacter toksunensis. The sequence continues at coordinate 198,103 of NZ_JBHUOX010000011.1, forward strand.
CAGGCTGCAACCAAAGAACAACCCAGCCATGCTTCTGTCGTCGTGGCTGTGCATTGCCAGTGGCGGCAGCAGCATATTAACAATACGTCCTGCCTGTTGCAGAACGGTTAAAGTAACTTAAATGAGTACCGCCAAACGGCAAACAAATGAAGAAAAGATTGAAAAGGCAGATGCGCATGGCGCGCTATGTTTTCTATAAGGAGACATTAATCGACTACAAAGAGCATTTCTGGACTTTTGCCGGTTCCTTTCTGGGGATAGGGCTGATAGGCCTTTTGAACAGCAACTATTTTGACGCCGCTGATTCCCTGTTCCTAATTGGTTCTTTCGGGGCCTCCTCTGTGTTAATCTACGGCCTTATCAACTCCCCTTTAGCCCAGCCCAGGAACCTGATTGGAGGCCATGTCATCTGCGCCCTCGTCGGCGTTACCGTCCACCGCCTGGCACCCCATGAGCTATGGTTGGCTGCAGCCCTGTCTGTTTCCCTCTCCATTGTACTGATGCAGGTGACCAAGACCATGCACCCTCCCGGTGGGGCCACGGCCCTGATTGCCAACATCGGCTCAGAGAAAATCCGCAGCCTTGGTTATCTGTACGTGCTCAGCCCTGTGCTTTCCGGTGTAGCTATCCTGCTGTTGGTGGCCCTGGTGTTCAACAACATGACCTCCCACCGCCGTTACCCCAGGAACAGGAACTGGTTTAAGGTGTGGAAAAGAAGGTACCGGTAGACAAGTTACGGTATACTAAAAGGATTCCTCCCCCTTCAGGCTAATTAAGAATTTCAAGTGTATCATCAGACCACAAGGTCGTGTTGGTGATTTTATATTGTCAGCATCCAGGCTTTTCTGCCTCTTTTTTCTTTTGCCGTTTATAATCAAACTCTTAGTGAACCGCGAAAACCCCTGGCTGCATAGTAAGATTCCGCCCCATTGTGATAAACAAACACATGTCCGTAACGCCAGTCGCCAAAAATTGCCCCTCCTAGCTCCCTGATGTCAGACGGTGTATGCAGCCAACTTGACGTTTTAGAATCGAACTTTCCAAGCTTTTGCAATTCCGTGTATTGTTGTTCTGTTAATACCGCTATGCCCATTTCGGAAGCCATACCGATAGCACTGTCTTTTGGTTTATGTTCTTTCCTTGACTCCAGTGCCTTAGTATCGTAACAAACACTCCTGCGGCCTTTCGGACTTTCCGCTGAACAATCATAAAAAATGTACTCCCCCGTCTCTTCATCAAAACCAACAACATCCGGCTCCCCACCCGTTCTTTCCATTTCATTGAGCGACCAGAGCTTTTCGGTATTTCCTCCCAGCTTTGCTTGTACTTTTGTCCATTCAAGATTCTTATGCCTGTCCATGTTTTTTTCAAAACGGCCTTTTAATGCGCTGAATAGTTCTTCACGTTGTTCTGCTGACAGCTGCTTCTTGCTTATCATTGTCATAACCTTATATTTTTTATTTGCAGACGGTTTCTTATGAATAAATTATGAACGATGTCGGGCTGAGAGGTTTCTTTGCTTTGTTGCCAACGTTCCCGCATAGGGTTTATGGCAGTTCTCGAAGCACATTCCTGTCCGCCTGGGAGAAACCTGACCAGGAGCCGAAAACCATGGACTTACTTCTTTATCCGCCTAAGCCATATGCGCTGTTGGGACTTTGTTGTTTATTTTTTCGGTTGATAAATTAATTGTACAACCCCTGATTTGAATGTGTTCGTTTTAATCAAGTGTAAATTCACTTGATTCTTTAAGTCTCCAAACAATGGCTTTCCACTTCCCAATGCTGTTGAATGAACTGAAAGACGGTATATATCTATCACACCTAATTGAATGAAAGTATTTATTAGACTTGCCCCGCCATAAAGCCAAATGTCTTTACCACCCTCTTTCTTTATTTCAGCTACTTTGCTTGCTACGTCCGAGCTTATAAAGGTTGCTCTGTCATCCTGTACATTTTGACGGGAGAATACGCAATTTTTCTTTTTATGAACTCTTTGCCATAGTTTTAATTCTGTCTCGGTTGCATCATCATCAGGCTGAAAGTTTCCCTAAGCCTACACCTAGCCCACGGCCACAAAGTGCGAGCGACTGCCCACTTCGATGCCGGCGTGGGGGTTCACAACTTCCATAGGCGTGCTTTTCCTTTTCATAGCTTTGAGCGTATTGAAGTGAAAAAAGTATTCCAGGGGAATGTACTGCTGGTATTGAAAGTATCCTGATCGGGGTCTCCAAAGGGGCTACGATTAAAATCACCTCAAAGTCCTTCTGTCAAAGCAGCAGTTTCTTTTTCTTTTAGAAGTACCTTGGTTTATAGCTATAACCTAGGGTACTTCTAGACAATGGCATTTTGCAAGCATCTTTTAAATTTGTATGAAGCAAAGCACTCATCTACACATTGCAAAAATAGCAACTGTTTTTGTAAAAGGAGCTGACCAGTACCTGTTCCCAAAATCCTTTCCGACGTGTTCTTTTGACATCATCTGTCCACGACAAACTTGACGGTCTGCACATTTCCCCCGGTGATGAGTCGGGCCAGGTAAAGGCCCCTGCTCATGCCTTCTGCGGATATGTGGTGCTCATAGCGCCTGCCTGCCTCTGCAGACCCAGTGGCTATACTTCTGACGAGGGCTCCTTTGATGTCATAGATACCCAGGGTGTACACATCTGCGCTTTCCAATGAGAAGCGAAGCGTTGCCCTGTCAGAGACGGAGGTGGGGTAGACAGCCAGCACATGTCCCTCAGGAGCCGCTCCTGCAGCGACAGCGTCCTTCCTGGCAAAGCTCCTGTTGCTGGGCTTGTGGATGGTGATGTTGCCCCCGCCGATGGCGGTGCAGGCTTCGGCATTGTCGTCCAGGCTTGCTGACA